>NZ_JACJQW010000022.1:0-139034 GCF_014696905.1 Nostoc sp. FACHB-190 | reverse complement strand
AATTAGTGACAGTTGTTTGATAACTGATAACTGCTCACTGTTCACTGTCTTTCCTGGTGCCTATGGCGCGGTGGAACCACACTGATACATCCCGAACTCAGAGGTGAAACGCTTCTGCGGCTACGATAGTTGGAGGGTCGCCTCCTGCCACAATTGCTCGGCGCCAGGTCTCTTTTTACACTCAAAGCTCCTTAGTACAATTCTACAACTAAGGAGCTTTTTAGTTTTTATTCTCTCTTCTCTTTATATCTTCAGGCGACAAACTAGTTAAAGTGCTTGCTGTATAAGCTTCATAGCCTTTAAATCTCGCTGATAATATGCCTGCTTATGGCGAATCGAACCGACCAGTTCCTCGACCCATGCTTGACACTCATGCCAAGCAACTATCCAATTGAAACCATATAAACCTATCCAAAAATTACTATGCCTTTTTTCAGTTTTACCTTGCTCTTGGGAACGACAGACAGAAGCCAAAATCACCGGATTCAACGCACAAGGTCGCCCCAATGGTGGAACCATCCTCATCAACGATGACGCTAACGGTATCAGCTGGTTCATGGACACAACCCCGTTTGATAACAAGGAATTTGCCCAAACCCTAACTGACACAGCATTCCGCGCCACTAAAGGCGACAATACTGGTTATTTTCAATTTGTTTCTTGAATTTGCAAACGGACTGTATGATCGGTTGTGCCACTTAGTTGCAGTTCCATGATTTCTGTACCAAGAGGTTCAATGCAACTCAAAAGCGATCGCAGGTTTGGTGTACTTGCACCTGTGTCTACATACAATCTATCGGCTAAACTGCTGATGCGTTTCCATGTCATGTATAACTTGCCAATCAGCTGTTCCATTTGGGAAGCTTGATTGACTAAATCAGCCGCAACGCTTAAACAGCCAACTCTGTGGGCTTCTTCTAAGGCAGTTTCTATGTCTACGTCTTCTTTAGCTAGTGCTTGGACTTGTGCCGCAGATTTGAGATATTTGGCTAATTGACGGGCTTCTGTGGTGACTTGCTTGATAGTGTCTACGTCAGGGTTGGCAATAATTTCTTTTTGAATAAATTTTTGGTGCTGTTCTGGCAGTTTTTCCATTTCCTTGACTAGTGGCGCGATGTAGCGTGGTGGTAAGGAATTATCTGCGGCTTTTACCTTGACTGGTTCCGGGATTAAATCTGAAGACATCGCCATCCATTCATCGGTGAGTTGGCGGACTTCGCGGCGGGTGATGCGATCGCCTTTTTGGGCGGCTTCACTCACCATCTGTTGGACTTCTGGGGACGATTTCGCCGTTTCGACAAAGGCGCGTTTGCTAAAGTTATTGACTGCGGCTGGTTCTAGGCGACCTTCTTCTAAAAGTGTATCGGCACTGTTGGCTAGTTGAATCCAAGAATAAGCTTGACTCTTGCTAATTTCTCTTTCTTTGAGCCATTTGAGAAAGCCAGTACCCCGCCCATCGCCACCTTTTTTTTCTCTGTCACGTACAGCCCTTAAAATTCGTCCCCGCCAAATTTCTGTTTGCAGGTCAAAGCGATCGCATACTTGCCAAGCTATATCTAACTGCTGTAAAAAATCAGACTCAGGAATTTGCTCATCTTCTGGGTCGGGTAGTTCAAAACTAAGATCAGTGGGCTGTTGTAGGGCAGCAGCAAGGTCATTAATAGCGTCGGTATCTTGCACGGTGGATAACTGACTAAAATATGCGTCGGCTTATTATGACACAATCTTTAGGGAGTGGGGAATAAGATACAGATTGGCTAGTGCAAACCTGGTTTGGCGAAACTCGAAAATGTTACTTAGCTAATTTGTGCTGAGGTTGCGATCGCTACATGACATCTTTGATGAAACAAAAGAGTGATCGTCGAGATTGGATATGATTGAGCATCAACTAACAGAATCTTTGTGATGGATGCTGATTGCTGCATATATTCAGCGACGCAAATCTAATTTCGTTAAATCTAGAATTCAGGACTTACGCACAAAGATTTTTTATGGAGAGTGGGTGAAAGGGTTTGAGGGTGTCAGAGTAGTAGTTTGTGGGGTGGGCAAGATGCCCACCCCACAAGATGGATAATGTTATTGAGATAAATTGAATAGTTGCAAATAAGCCGATAAGATGACTGGGCCAGTAAAGACAGTGATGATTGCGCCTAGTGCTAAAAAAGGGCCGAAGGGGATTTTTACTCCGGTTTTTTTAGGCGATCGCACCAACACCAATCCACCTATTAATACTCCCACAGTACAGGCAATTAAACTAGCTAACAGCAAATATCGCCAACCCAGCCAAGCTCCCATCATGGCTGCAAGTTTGGCATCTCCCGCACCCATCGCCGTTTTACCGAGAACTATTGAACCACCAAAGGCGATGCCATCAAATAGCCATAAACCAATAACAGCACCAACTATCCCCATCATCAGGTGTCTAACTATACTCACACTGCTGGCTTCTTGGGTAAAACCGCTAATTATTTGAAATCCCAAGCCTAACACTAAACCTGATTGTGTTAGGGCATTGGGTAGAGTCATGGTATCTAAATCAATTAAGGCTAATGCTAACAGCCAACTACAAAAAGCCCAATATCCTAACGTAGCGATGGAAACTTGAAATACTAAAAAAATCACAACAAAAACTATTCCCGTTATTGCTTCTACTACGGGATAACGAACAGCTATTTTATTTTTGCAATAACGGCATTTTCCGCGTAACCACAACCATCCCAGCACGGGTATATTGTCATAAGCTTTTAGCTGGTTTAAGCAATGGGGGCAACGGGAAGGCGGCCAAAGAATCGATAACCCCGCAGGGATTCGATAAACTACAACGTTAATGAAGCTACCTATAGATGCACCCAAGGCGAAAACAACAATAATCGCCGGAACGGCTATTAAAAAGTCCATATAGTCATTTGTCAATTGTTCTGTGTCATTTGTCGTTTGTCATTTGTTCTTTGTCAAATGACCAATGACCAATGACCAATGACTCATAACTAATACATGTGGGACTCAATTTGATTTAGAGGCACAAAACATTCTTGCGGTAAGAGAACGGGTTGGTTAGTAAAAATGACTTTACCTCGATGGGTAACACGATTAATTGCTACCCCAGAAGGTTGCCCCGCAATTTCAGGATGTACTTCACAATAAGTGTAGTAAATCTTGCCAGCCGCCCTGATGATTGCGGGATCAATCAGAGGTGGCTGGATTCTAGAGGCGGTGAAATTAGCTGTCTCTTGTCGTAAAGCGTACACTATGTTACTGCTATCTACTTACTAGATTTTGTCTATAGTGTACCCGAAACTTTCTGTAAAGATTGCCAATTTGGCGAGTTTATGCAAAAAGAATTATTTCTCTAGTGCTTGAATGAGGGAATTTCCCATTGCCTGACAACCCAAAAGGTTCATTCCTGGTGACATGATATCGCCTGTGCGATCGCCTTGCTCTAAAACTTGTAACACAGCTTTTTCAATGCTATCTGCTGCTTGTGGCTGATTTAACCCGTAGCGTAACATCATGGCGGCACTCAAAACCTGCGCCAGAGGATTAGCTTTATCAAGTCCTGCAATATCCGGTGCAGAACCGTGGACTGGTTCATATACACCAGGGCCAGAAGCACCCAAACTCGCAGAGGGTAACATCCCAATACTGCCAGTTAACATCGCCGCCGCATCGGAGAGAATATCACCAAACAAGTTCCCTGTAACAATCGTATCGAATTGTTTGGGAGCGCGGACTAATTGCATTGCGGCATTATCAACATAAAGGTGAGACAGTTCGACATCGGGATATTCGGCGGACAGTTTGGTGATGCGATCGCGCCATAACTGCGATACTTCTAATACGTTGGCTTTATCCACAGAACAGAGTCTACCGCTTCTTTTTCTCGCAGTTTCAAAGGCAACTCTCCCGATACGTTCAATTTCTGACTCGCTGTAAACCATTGTATTCAAACCGCGTTTCTCACCAGTCTCAGTTTCAAAAATGCCTTTAGGTTTACCAAAGTAAATTCCCCCAGTGAGTTCCCGCACCACCATAATATCTACGCCTTCGACAACTTCCCGTTTCAAAGTGGAAGCGTCAATTAACTGCGGCAGAATTTGGGCGGGGCGTAAATTGGCAAATAATCCCAAACCTGCGCGGAGTCCTAACAAACCTGCTTCCGGGCGCTGGTGAGATGGTAGAGTATCCCACTTATAACCACCAATAGCAGCGAGTAATACAGCATCACTCTTGCGACAAGTATCTAAGGTAGCGGCTGGTAGAGGTTCGCCTGTCGCGTCAATGGCTGCACCACCAATTAAAGCTTCTTGGAAGGCAAACTCAATATCAAATTTTTTCCCTACGACTTTCAGCACATCTACCGCCACTGCCATAATTTCAGGGCCAATGCCATCGCCGGGAAGTAAGGTAATGCGGTAGTTTTGAGTCATAGCTAGTTTCTATTAGGTAAATGCTTGCAGATTAAATATCATACCTAGCAAGATGTACATCTGGAAGCTTTAATTTATTTAGATGTGTGTTGTCTCAATCGACCCTTCGATGACCAGACACAGGAGAGAATTTTTTTAGAAGCTGAGGCAGTGCGAATTATTTTAGCTCATTGCCAAAGTGGTGAATGGCAACTGCTGACTAGTCAAGTTATTGATGTTGAATTAAGGCGTACCCCAGATAGCGCCAGAAAAGAGCAGATCAAATTTTGGACTGAATGTGCAACAACCAAAATTACCATCACCCAGCAAATTGAATCTCGTGGTCTACAACTTTCCCAACTGGGTTTTAAAAACTATGATGCACTACATATAGCCTGCGCTGAAGCCGGAAATGCCAATATTTTTTTGACAACTGATGACAGAATGTTACGTTTGGCAGCTAGAAGCAAAAACCTGCTACAAGTTAGAGTAGAAAACCCGCTTCAGTGGGTAATGGAGGTTACTTCATGATAGATGTGACTAAACTTTCTCAATCGGAGATCCGACGACTCGGTATAGAAGCCCTCACAAAAGCTCTTGGCCCTGCCGGAATGGCAAGATTTATGCAGCAGTTTGAACTAGGAAGTGGAGATTACACAAAAGATAGGGAGCAAATTTTAGGCAATCCTTCCATTGAAGAAATTATTGCCGAAATTAAAGAAATGGAAAAATAACAGTAATCAGTTAATTTTGTCACATTTACTACTGAATTATTCAGCTTCAATCAACTCTTAAATCTGCTATTCCGCATCTACCCAAAGATTAAAAAAAAACTGTGCCTGAAAATTTTTTGCTCAGTTTCTTGTAATGTTTTGGATAAAACTAGCAAGAAATAAAAAAGTTTATGAATTTTAATCAAATTGGCCAAGTAGCAGTGGCACTGTTAACAGGATTTGGATTGAAAATCCTGGGTGCGATCGCTCTGTGGATTGTGGCACAGAAGTTGATTGATTTTGCACTCAAATTAGTCAGACGTGGTTTCCGCAGTCAACACGTTGATCCAACTCTAGTTAACTACTTGCTGAATATCATCGGCGTAACTTTAAGAATTATTTTAGTTGTCGCCATTCTCGGCTTTTTCGGTATTGAAACCACTTCGTTTGCTGCATTGTTAGCGGCTGCTGGTGTGGCGATTGGTGCAGCTTGGGGTGGATTGTTAGCTAACTTTGCAGCTGGGGCGTTTTTGATTGTCTTTAGTCCATTTAAAGTTGGAGACTTTATCACAGCCGCAGGTGTCACAGGTACAGTTACAGAAATTGGACTGTTCACAACCAATATCACCACACCCGATAATGTGTTAACCATTGTCGCTAATAATAAGATTTTTTCTGATAATATCCAAAACTTCTCAGCTAATCCTTACCGTCGAGTTGATTTATTAGCACAACTACATCACGATGTCGATCATAATGATGCGATCGCTCGTCTCAAAGCCAGAATCAGCCAAATTCCCAACGTAGTCAATAATCCTGTGCCAGATGTAGAAATTATCACCTTTAATTTAGCAGGGCCAGTATTAGCCGTACGTCCCTACTGCAATAATGACCACTACTGGCAAGTTTATTTTGACACCAACAAAGCCATACGTGAAGCATTTGGTGAAGCTGGTTATCCCATTCCTGAACAACGCTACGCCTTTAGTAGTCAATCTTCTAATGGAACAGTCAATGATGGTGAATCTGTGATGTCATCTGCCTCGATGATGAGTTAAGTTTGCACATATCAAATCAAATTTAATCAGGACTTCCGCATAAAAACGAAAAATCAAGGGCTTTGGCGAGGGTTTAGGGGTATAGAGTGTACTTATTCAAAATCCTTACACCCCAAACCCTTTCACCCTTTCACCCAATCTCCACAGATAATCTTTGTGCGTAAGTCTTGTTAATTTGTCAAAATCTCTCAAAAAATAGAATATTTGCGAACAAGTAGGTAAGTTATATACTTTACCTACTTTTTTATCAGCCTGAAATGTTATTAGCTGTATATTTAAACACTGAAGACCAATTTGATCATAACTCAGTTTCAATTTTGGAAACGAGACTGACAACAGGGCTAAAGAGAGGCTAGGTTAGTGTGTAATTAACGACCGTACTCCTTTAGATATGGTAAAAGAATTAGCAATTCGCACCTGTGGACTTACTAAGCAATTTGAACGGTACATAGCCGTAAATGATGTTCATTTAGAAATCGAAACGGGTGAAGTATACGGACTGATAGGGCCGAATGGTGCGGGTAAAACAACTCTCATTCGGATGTTAGCAACGGCTGAAGAACCAACTACGGGTGAGATATATATTAACGGCGATCGCATGGTACGGGACAAGAGTAACCCGACTATCAAGCGTCGTCTTGGCTACTTACCCGATGACTATCCCCTGTATGAAGATTTAACTGTTTGGGATTACCTTGATTACTTTGCGCGGTTGTATCGTTTGCGCGAACCACGTCGTACTCAGCGTCTACACGAAGTTTTAGAACTCATTCAATTAGGTAATAAACGCAACAGTTTAATTTCTACACTGTCGCGGGGGATGAAACAGCGCCTCAGTTTAGCACGCACTATCATCCATGAGCCAATTTTATTACTCCTAGATGAACCGGTATCGGGACTAGACCCCATCGCCAGAATGCAATTCCGCGAAATTATCAAAGCATTGCAAGAAGCTGGGATGACAATTTTAATTTCGTCCCATGTTCTCAGCGATTTAGCGGAACTGTGTACTTCAATTGGAATTATGGAGTTAGGTTTTTTAGTAGAAAGTGCTTCACTCAAACAACTTTATCAGCGTTTGGCTCGACAACAAATTATGTTGTCAACCTTGGGAAAAATTGATCCTGTAATTAGTGAATTAAAAAATCATCCTTTGGTAGAAGCATGGGAAGTTTTACCTGGGAGTAATAATCTGCGCGTGAATTTTTCTGGTGATCAGAATGCTTGTGCAGAATTATTGCGATCGCTAATTCAAGCTAATATCCCCATCACTGACTTTCACTGCACTCAAGAAGACCTAGAAAGCATTTTCCTCAAGCTTGGTCATAAACAAGCATCCTAAAATATCAAATTCTTAACTTAAAATAATTCTTCCTATGTATCTCAACTTTTTGGATAAAATTGGCGATTGGAATCCTCAGCTTTTAAGAGAACTTAAAGGTCGTCTTAAAGTTTTTAACTTAGTATTTGCCTTCGCTATCTCACTAATCGCTCAGTTAGGATTGTTTATCTATCATCTTAGAGAATATCCTAATAATAAATATCCCATGAATAACTTTTATTGTAATCTGGGCAAGGTTTATCAAAAGCAAATTGACTCAGGTTATAAACTCATAGATCAGACTCAAAAGCAAGTCAATTTTTACAGCACTAAGCAAAACTATGATCTCTCAAAACTACTGGAATCCCAAGATAAATTACAATCCCTCAAAGCACAGCAAAAACAGTTAGAATATACCCTATATCAGCAGCCATGTCCCATTTCCGAAATTAACTTTCAAATGTGGTGGCGTGACCACTGGGAATATATATTTATCACACTCTGCATAGTTTTTATCTACACACTATTAGTTGCTGGGACATATTTACTAGTCAACAATCTTGCTCAAGAAGAAAAGCGCGGTACGCTGAATTTCATCCGCCTCAGTCCCCAGCCAGAAACTAGCATTTTAACTGGCAAAATGCTAGGAGTGCCAATTGTTATTTACTTAGTAATTTTGCTGGCGGTTCCTTTGCATATTTGGTCAGGAATTTCTGCCCAAGTTAACATCAGTTATATTGTTAGCTTTTATATCGTCTTAGCTGCTAGTTGCTTCTTCTTCTACAGCGCCACATTATTATTCAGTTTAATGAGTAATAGATTGAGTGGTTTTCAGCCTTGGTTGGCTAGTGGTGCAGTTTTCATATTTTTGCTAAATGCAATGCAATTTGCATTTAGTAGCGAAGATTTACACACCACAGCAGCTTGGCTGAGGCTACTAACCCCGTTCGATATGCTGAAATATATGTTCCCAAATCTTTTGAAGAACAGCAACCCATCATTGTTAGCAGAAACTCAATTTTTCTACCTACCATTAGGCAAAAATGTTTTCACATTTACAGGGTTACACCTACTCAATTATGGTGTTGGCTGCTATTGGATTTGGCAAGCACTTGGACGGCGGTTTCGTAATCCTAATGCTACCTTACTCAGTAAAGGACAAAGTTACTTATTGGTAGCTGGCTATCAAGTAATTTTTTGGGGATTTACCCTGCAATATACCAAAACTTACTGCCTTGCTTACCGAAATAATGAACCAATAAATTGCTACTATGACTTGAATTATCAAATAGGTCAAAACTTCTTCTGGCTTATATTTCTTAACTTCGTTTTACTAACTTGTTTGTTTATGATTTTGTCTCCTTGTAGACAACAAGTACAAGATTGGGCAAGATATCGTCATCAACAAACATCTAGTAGCGATGCTTTTAGTAATAAATCTGTATGGCGTGATTTAATTTGGCAGGATAAAAGTCCTGTAATAGTTTCAGTTGGGTTGAGTTTAATAATCATAACTATCCCCTTAATAGTATGGATTTTACTCGCTCCAGCTTTGAATATCCATCATTACAATGCTATTGATTGGGTGAATCGAATTGGCAGGCTGAAAGCTATTTTAGGAGTGGCGATGTTCATTGCTATAACGATGATTTATGCCACCATATTACAAAGCATCCTATTGTTAAAAACTTCCAAGCGGGTGTTTTTGTCTAGCATTATTCTAGGGATATTAATGTTTGTGCCACCAATAATTTTGGCTCTATTAGAAATCAGACCTGAAACTAATACTATGTTTTGGTTATTTTCTAATTTTCCTTGGGCTGCTTTGGAATACTCAGCTACAACAACAACTTTTATGTCGCTTTTAGCTGAGTTCACTGTTTTAGCTTTGTTAAATGTAAATTTGGCCAATCAGGTGAAGTTAGTTGGGGAATCTGCAACGAAAGCATTATTAGCCGGACGGTAATTAATCAGCAAGGAACTTATTTGAAAAAGTAGACAAGGGAGACAGGGGAGACAAGGTAGAGGAATATTTGTATAGCATTTATGATTGCTATGTAGGGCTAATCTTTGATTAGGTAAAAAATAACTGGACTTATACAAAGCTTCTTTCCTACTCCCTATTTCCTACTCTTTTCCTACATAAGTACATTCAGAAATCAAACCAGATTCAGATAGATAATTAACTAGTTACTGAGGAGAAATATTCATGATAGAAGCCTTAATAAATTACTTAGGAAACGGGAATCCGCAGTTATTTCGGGAACTTAAAGGACGGCTAAAACCCCGAAATATTTTATTAACATCTGCATTATCATTGCTGGGTCAATTTATCTTATTTATATCCTTTCAAGCCCAGTTACCTACACGCTATGATGCAGTACAAAATCTGACTAATAGATACTGCACTGGTACAACAAAATATGACTTACCTGGATGTCTTGCTGATGGTTTTGGTAATGCGATTATCAATTGGCAATTGTGGTCTTGGGATGTCTTTACTTGGTTAAATATTATTGTGAGCTTTGGTTTATTAGCAGCAGGTAGTTATCTACTAATTAATGACTTAGCTACCGAACAAAGACGCGATACCCTAAATTTTATCCGCCTGAGTCCCCAATCACCACAGAGTATTTTATTGGGAAAAATGCTTGGTGTTCCCGCTTTACTTTATGTGGCTGTAGTATTAGCATTACCTTTGCATTTCTGGATGGGTTTGAATGCCAAAATTCATGTGATGGAAATTATCAGTTTTGATGCAGTAGTCATTGGGGCTAGTTTTTTATACTACAGTGCTGCATTAATATTTGGTTTGGTGGGTTCTTGGTTAGGGGGTTTTCAGCCTTGGTTAGGCAGTGGCGCATTATTAGGATACCTCATATTTACCAAACAAACTTTCACGTCTAATTTCCCTACTAATAATCCAGTTAATTTTTTTGGGCTACTTAACCCATATTTTTTAATGCCATATTTTGACATTGAAATAGACAGAAAATTTAGTTTTGCTATTCCCAATTTCAAATCTTTTTCTTGGTTCATTTTCTCCATAGGAGAAAGTTTTATTACTACGGCTGTCTTTGCAGTAGCAGTTTACTTGATCGGGGCATACTTTTTTTGGCAATCTTTACAGCGTTGCTTTCGTGATCCTAATGTAACTATGTTGAGCAAAAAGCAGAGTTATTTACTAACTGCTGTTTTTAATCTCATCATTTTAGGATGCGCTGATTGGCGAGAGTTAATATTTGATGGCCCATCTAGAAGTTATAGTTATGTACTTCAAGAAAACATCGGACTTTTAATGATTTTGAATTTGGGGCTATTTTTATATTTAATTGCTGCGATTATTCCTGGTCGTCAAACACTGCAAGATTGGGCTAGATACAGACATATTACGCAACCCAAAGAATTAGGTAAAACTAGTTTAACTGATGATTTAATTTGGGGTGAGAAAAGCCCAGGAATTTTAGCGATCGCTATTAATGCTATCATGTCTGTGACTTGCTTAAGCTGCTTTGCTTTGATTTCCCAAGTCAGTATCGAAGATAAAATGAATACTTGGATGGCGCTGCTGTTTGCAGGGAGTTTAGCTGTGATCTATGCAGCCTTAACTCAGTTAATTCTCTTTATGAAAAATGAACAGCGCCAATTATGGGCAGCAGGGGTGTTAATGTCTGTTATTATCATCCACCCAATTTTCTTAGGGATATTCTTGAATAGACCTGACAACTACCCTGTAGTTTGGCTATTTTCCATTGCTGCACCACTCATTGCTTTATCCTCATCAAGAAGCGGAGATGGATTACCATTGGCTTATTTTCTGGCAATCTTAGGACATTTTGCGATCGCAACATTTTTAATATCTCAACTAACACGCAAGTTGAAAAAAGCAGGAGAGTCTGCAACTAAAGCATTGTTAGCAGGAACTGAATCTGCTATTAGCTAAAATAGCTCAGGACTTACGCACAAAAATTGTCTGTGGGGATTGGGTGTAGGGGTGAAATGTAAAAAACCTACACCTGTCAGCTACTCCCCACTCTCTCGCTTACTAATAAAATCCAGCATAATTTTTTGGTGCATTGTCCCCAATGGTCTAACTTCCTCGGCTACGGCTGAGTAACAATTACCACGGCGGATGTCTTCGGCTGTTAACAGTCCCATGTCCCAGCCTTCATTCAGCACTAGTTGATTGATGTCTACCAACAAAGGTGCTTGAAAAACATGGCGGATGACTTTTTCATCGGGATAGCAGCCAAATTCAGCGAATGTTGGTAAGTTATAACCAATTTCTTCGAGAATTTCCCGTTGGACGGCGACGGCTGGTGTTTCACCGGGTTCGATATGTCCGCCAAAAAAAGCCCAGCAACCAGCCGCCGCAATCGTGGGGATATTGTCGCGCAGTTGCATGAGATACTTGTTGTCTTGGTAGAGAATGGCGATCGCTACTTCTGGTAATTGATTAGTCATAAAATTTACACTTAAAATCACTCTTCTGTTATATATACTTCGCCAAAATCTTGCCCAGCGATAGGGATACTTTTGTAGCTAACTTTACCTTTTAATACTACTTGAGTACCTTTTTGCAAATTGCTTTGATTGGTAATTACCCAAATTTTGCCAGTCGAATCATCAATTTGATATGCCCACTGCTTCATCAGTGGGACTTGCTTTTCTACCTTACCTTGAATATACACAGTCGCCTGTGTGTTGGGTTTGGCTTGAATTTCGGCAATTTGAGTCACATTGCTACCAAAAATGAAATTGCTACCTTTGATTTCTGGAAGCCTCCAAGCCGCACAGCCAGAAAGTCCCGCCACTAGGACAAAATAGCAAAGTATACGGTAATAATTTGGCGATTTGTGCATCAGTCTCATAGGGAATGGGTAGTTCTTCTGTTGTACTATTACCTGTTGAGTTTTAGCCGTTCTCTGTTCCCCGGTTGATGGGTTTGGTGAGAGACAAGGTAGACAAGGGCGACAAGGGAGAAATGATTGTAATTTCTCCTCTTCAACCCCCTACACCCTGACACCCTTCTCTACACCCCATTCCCCACTCCCTCCCTCTAAGATTTCATAGTTTTATCCGTCAGATTCGACAAGGGATCTGAGAAGATGAACAAGTATGGTCTTGTGGTAGGAGAGGCGCAACAACAATTAACAGCCAAAAACCTTTCAAACCGTTGACTTCGCTACAGACAATTTACATTTTGGATTTTAGAGGCGAATCTTCTGAGGATTCTCATGGAAACAACAACTGCCAAACTTCTTGATGGTAAAGCCTTAGCAGCAAAAATTCACCAGCAACTTAAAACCCAAATTCACCAATTACAAGCCAAAGTAGGCCGTCCTCCTGGTTTAGCCGTGTTGATGGTTGGTGATAACCCCGCATCAGCAGCTTATGTCCGCAATAAAGAAAAAGCCTGCGCTAAGGTGGGTATTGCTTCTTTTGGTAAGCATTTTCCTCAAGAAACTAGCCAAAAAGAATTAGAGGCGGTTATTGCCGAACTCAATGAAGATAATCGAGTTGATGGAATTTTGGTGCAACTCCCCTTACCTGACCATTTGGATGCAGTCTCTTTGTTACATCAAATACATCCCGATAAAGATGCGGATGGACTGCACCCAGTCAATTTAGGGCGACTAGTACGCGGTGAAAGTGGTTTACGTAGTTGCACTCCTGCGGGAGTCATGCACTTGCTGGCAGAATATAATATTCCTTTGCGGGGAAAAAATGCAGTGGTGATAGGGCGCAGTATTTTAGTAGGAAAGCCAATGGCTTTGATGCTACTAGAAGCAGATGCTACTGTTACCATTGCCCACTCGCGATCGCAAAATCTTACCAGCATCACCAAGAATGCCGATATTATCATCGCCGCCGTTGGTCGTCCAGGACTCATTACCGCCGACATGGTAAAACAGGGTGCGATCGTGGTAGATGTGGGGATGAACCGCGTCACTGATGCCAATGGCAATAGTCGCTTAGTCGGCGATGTCGATTTGGAATCAATTGCAGGTGTGGCAGAATATTTCACCCCAGTTCCTGGCGGTGTCGGCCCTATGACCGTTGCCATATTATTGCAAAATACATTTACCAGCTATTTGCGGACTACAAGCTAGTCAAAAGATATCAGTTATGAATTTTTAACTCCCGATTCATCCTGCATAACTTTTCAGCACCAAAGCCCCGTAAAATTGTGACGTATAAGACAAACAGCCAAAAGCCAAAAATTGAAGGAATTA
Source organism: Nostoc sp. FACHB-190 (assembly GCF_014696905.1). Classification (NCBI taxonomy): domain Bacteria; kingdom Bacillati; phylum Cyanobacteriota; class Cyanophyceae; order Nostocales; family Nostocaceae; genus Nostoc; species Nostoc sp. FACHB-190. Next base: position 125,300 of record NZ_JACJQW010000022.1, on the reverse strand, counting down.
TAAGAATGGTAGCAGCTGATAACCTTCAGAAGATGCCAGAAACAGCAACCTTTAACCTTGTCGCCTATCTCAAAGAGCGCCAAAAGCTTTGTGATACTGCTCTGGATAAATCAATGCCCGTCATATATCCAGAAACAATTTATGAATCAATGCGCTACTCTCTCCTAGCTGGAGGTAAGCGGGTACGTCCCATTCTCTGTCTTGCTACCTGTGAAATGATGGGCGGTACTATCGAAATGGCTATGCCTACAGCTTGTGCCGTCGAAATGATTCACACAATGTCATTAATTCACGATGACCTGCCAGCAATGGACAATGATGATTATCGTCGTGGAATGTTGACCAATCACAAAGTCTATGGCGAAGATATTGCAATTTTGGCAGGCGATGGCTTACTCGCCTTTGCTTTTGAACTAGTTGCCACTAAAACACCAGAGAATGTTCCTAGAGATAAAGTTTTGCAGGTAATTGCTCGCTTAGGCAGAGCCTTGGGCGCAGCAGGCTTAGTGGGTGGGCAAGTGGTAGATTTGGAATCAGAAGGTAAATCTGATATTTCCCTCGAAACCCTCAACTTTATTCACAACCATAAAACTGCGGCCCTTTTGGAAGCTTGCGTTGTTTGTGGTGGTATCTTAGCTGGAGCCGCCGCAGACGACATACAAAGATTAACTCGCTACTCACAAAACATCGGTCTAGCATTCCAAATTATTGATGATATTTTGGATGTCACAGCCACTCAAGAACAATTGGGCAAAACGGCGGGTAAAGACCTCGTAGCCAAGAAAGTTACCTATCCTAGCCTGTGGGGAATTGAGGAATCACGCGCTAAAGCTCAACAGCTAATTGAGTCAGCTTGTGCAGAATTAGAACCTTATGGTAGTCTGGCACAACCACTCAAAGCCATAGCCCACTTTATTGTGAATCGCAATAACTAGGACAAACCAATTGGATTTTAAATTTTGGAGCCGCTATCTTGTGGTGAATCAGCATTACTGGAAGTTAAACCGCTTCTGAGTGAATATTTCACAAAAGAAAGTTAGATTCATAGTCTTAACTAATAGGCTACTCCAAAAACCTCACACAATATTTGGAATTAGAGCAGTCAAAGCATAGATTAAAACTATGTTGCTGTCTGAACATACTGAGAATACTGAGTTTATACTCAGCACTCAGCACTTTGCTATGGTTCCTTTTGAGATTTAGAATTTTGGGTTGCGTCTAAATTTTTACTTACAAAATAATTACGCTAATTTTAACTAACTGAACTAAAACACCATGCAGGACATAGCCGATATATTAAACAACCGGGTGCTGCTGGTAGCCCTGGTAGCCTGTTTCATTGCTCAAGCTTTGAAACTGGTTATCGATGTCGTCAAAAATCAAAAACTGAATGTCCGTGTTTTAGTCACGACTGGCGGTATGCCTAGCGCCCATTCAGCTTTAGTAACAGCCTTAGCCGCAGGTATTGGACAAACTGTCGGTTGGTCATCCCCGGAGTTTGCCTTAGCTACCGTGTTTGCCATCATCGTGATGTACGATGCGGCTGGAGTCCGCCAAGCTGCGGGTAAACAAGCACGAATACTCAATCAAATGATTGCGGAATTATTTGATGAAAAGCACGAGTTTAGCCAAGACCGACTCAAAGAGTTACTGGGACACACACCAGTACAAGTCATCGCTGGTTCAGCTTTGGGAGTCACAATTTACTGGTTAGCCAGGACGGCTTATTAGTCAAGGATCAAAAATCAATAGTTATTCTTTTTCTCCCTTGTCCTCCTTGTCCCCCTTCCCTTCTCCCCTCTCTCCTAACACTACTGCACTTTGACGGCGGAACGCAGTAACACAACTTTGCGACTATCAACGAGGATGGCAAAAAAGCCGCGTTCGTTGAGTTTTTGTAGGGTGTTGTATGCTTGTTGTTGGTTGGTAGTGTGAGTAGCTAACAAATAAGGGCGTTGTCCGTAAGAGGCAAAACCAACATTACCACCGACAACTTGCTGGACGCTATTCGCTAGTTCTGGACGGTTGTAGTAATCTACCAGTACGGCGTAGCCTTGCCCTAATGGTTGGGGGTTATAGCTAACTGTTGGTGTTGTTGCGGCGGCTTGTTGAGCAACTTCAGCAGGCTTGGTTGTGATGATGGCAGATAAACCAACAATATTATTGATGTACCTAGCCCAACGATTTGCATCGTCAATTTTGTTAAAACCACCAATTCGCGTGACTGTATCAGTGAGGTATTGACAGTTAGTAGTGGCAATTTCGTTGGGTAAAGCACTCCGCAATTGCTTTTGATACTCAGGTGTGGGCGTTATTACTAGTAATAAATATTCTCCAGGATTTGGCGGTTGGCAGACAGGCAGTTTTTGTTGCGCGTTAACAGAAATTGTAGTATTGATTAAACCTGCGATCGCAATTACCAATCCACCAGATATAATCTGAACTCTCTGCACAAAGTTGGGACGCATAAGCTGGATTTTTTAAAAAAATTCTATTTTAGTAGTTCGTCAATAGTCAATGGTCATTTGTCCTTGGTCATTTGTAAATTAATGTTGTCTTACAGTCAGACAATCTAACATACTGTATAGCAGGAGACAGGTTACAGGCTACAGGTGACAGAGTTAAAAGTCTTTTGCTGTCTTTGATATTTACTGATTTCCTAAGCAACTTAGCTACTGCCATATCAAAACTAATGACTAATGACCAATGACTATTGACTCTTGCTTAAGAAACACTCGCAAGAGAAGCCAAAGGATCGGGAATTGTTACAGATGGTGCATTAAAATCACCAGTGATTACATACTCCAAGCGCAGTTTCAGCCAGGTGATAAACTGGGGATTTGTCGAAATAATCGCAGCTGCGGGTTTAGGACACTGTGCTTTAACTGCTGCCATTTCTGGCGCTTCTAAAAAGGCTGGTTGCTGTACTAACCAAAAATCAATTTGCTTTTCATTTTCGTGATAATGGCGGGTGCGTTCTTTCAGCACTTCTTCTAAAGGTTCTTCTTGGACTAGAAAGCGTTGGCTGGCTAAAACGTAATAATATGTTTGCATTTTCATCCTTGGGTTACTAACGGTTTAAACAGGGTACAGAATTAACTCTGTACCCTATTTAACTAACTCTTCCGAAATCTTTGGAACCAAGAACTGAAGGGACAACGACTTCCTTTAGTTTCACTATTTGTTTGTTTACCACCGGCTGTCAGTTTTTCTAAAAACAGGGTGTTGTCAAAATAGTGTTCTACGGAAATAATTTTTAAATCATCGGTGACACGAGCTATACTCGTCCCGACAATTTCAACTGTCTCTCCAGTGGGCGCATAACCTTTGTATTCGCCTCTAAAATGTCCCCAGTGTCGCCACTTGAATGCTACATTTGGTGGCCCTGAGTACACTTCCAGCACTTCCCAAGGGAAACCTTGGGGAAATGTTGTGTGGAAGATTTTAGCTGATGATTCAAAGCTTTCTTCGGAAGCTTTGTAATGTTCAGAATCAGCCATGAATAAATTGTAAGTACCTTGGTTGCCTAATTCTGCGGCGGTATATTCAGGGCCGCCATTGGTACTAACGCGAAACTTGTCACTCACAACCGATAACCACTGCTGCGGGTTAGATTTGAATGATACCTCCATCTCGAAGGTTCTTACCAAGTTCTGCACGATCGCCTCTAACGATCCTTCAACATGATTACATACACTTTCTTTGGCAAGATTTTCTTTTGAACGAGAATAATCAGGAGGTGTTTGATAACGCCACTCCGCATCAGTGCTGGCGGCGATAACTTTATCCCTATCCTGTACCCAAAGCGGTAAGTCTTGAGATTGTGTTGAGGTCATAAAAGTCTAAATTGAAAATTTAACCAACAAAGCTGAAGGTTGAAGGATAAAGGCTGAAAATACTTATTTCACACTTCACACTTCATACTTTTTTCTGGATTTCGCAGTTACAACCCCTCTAGTATCAGTTATCAGTGGTCAGTGACCAGTTATCAATAACAAACTGATAACTGATTACTGTTCACTGATTTCCTTGTATGGTTTGTTTCATCTCCCGGACTGCTCTTTCTATCCCGACTAGGGCTGCCCGACTGATGATAGTATGACCGATGTTGAGTTCTTCCATTCCGGGTAGGGCGGCGACTGGATGAACGTTCCAGTACGTGAGTCCATGACCAGCATTGACCCGCAGTCCGGCTTTAATTGCTTGTTCACACCCTGTAGCCAAAATTGCTAGTTCCTTTTGTCGGCTGGTTTCATCATGGGCTTCAGCATACTGGCCAGTGTGCAGTTCAATAAATTTTGCCTGCACCTTGACAGATGCTTCAATTTGTGCAGGTTCAGCGTCGATAAACAAACTGACAGGAATGCCAGCACTCTGCAATTTATCGACAATCTCTCCTATTCTAGCAATTTGCCCAACAATATCGAGTCCGCCTTCGGTGGTGACTTCTTCGCGCTTTTCTGGAACTAGAGTGACATAATCTGGTTTAATGTCAAGCGCGATCGCCAGCATTTCTTCAGTAGCAGCCATCTCCAAATTAAGATGTGTTCTCACTGTTTGCCGCAGTAACCGCACATCTCGGTCTTGAATATGCCGCCTGTCTTCCCGCAAATGTACTGTAATTCCATCTGCACCCCCTAACTCTGCCAGCACAGCCGCCGCCACAGGGTCTGGTTCCACCGTCCGCCGCGCTTGTCGGATGGTAGCGATATGGTCAATGTTAACTCCAAGTGTAGGCAACCCTAGTCTCCCGATTAACAGTCCTCCGAACTTGATTTTAGCGGAAATCGGAGTTGTAAAGTGAGGTAGTGGCTTCCCCGACAGTTAACAGGCTTTGTTCTTATCGCCTCAGACTTTCAGTCTCTTGGGTTTATGATAAATTTGTATTTTTTTGGAAAGCCACATCCACCTGATTCAGCAATGATTCTGGGGTAGAAGAATTATTTAAAACAACATCTGCACGGGATATTTTTTCGGCTAAAGGTAGTTGGCTTTGAATTCTTGCTTGTGCTTGTTCTGGATGAAGATGATTGCGCTGAATTAATCTTTGCAACTGTTGTGTTTCTGAACAACTGACCACCCAAATTTCTGTAACCAAATATGTCATTTTTGCTTCAAACAGCAGTGGAATAACAAACACCAAAGTTTCGGCGGTAGATGTTGCAGTTGCTTGCAGAAAACAGTTAGCCACATAAGGGTGAATCAAATCTTCTATCCATTGGCGTTCTTGTTGATTTTGAAAAATAATTTCGCCTAATTTTTGACGGTTGAGATTACCATCAGGAAGTAAGATTTGTTCACCGTAACGTTGTGCGATCGCCTTTAAAATAGGTGAACCAATAGAGACTGCATCCCTAGCATAAATATCAGCATCAAAAATCGGCAGGTGATAAGCACTGGCTAAATAATTAGCAACAGTGCTTTTACCTGTAGCAATTCCTCCAGTTAAAGCGATGATGCGTTTGGTCATTAGTCAATTGTCATTGGTCATTTGTGATTTTCTCCCTATTCTCTGGGTTGGGGGATGAGGGAGATATGGGAGATATGGGAGACAAGGGAGACAAGGGAGACAAGGGGGACAAGGGAGACAAGGAAGAGTTTAGCACTCATCACTCATTACTCTTTACTCCTTACTCTTTACTCAGCACTCAGCACTCAGCACTTTTTCACCACTTCTTGTAAGGTAAGAATTTACCATTCATGGTGACTTTCACGCGATCGCCTTTGGGGTCTTCGACTTTTTCGATGTCTAAGGTAAAATCAATTGCACTCATAATCCCATCACCGAATTTTTCTTGAATAACTTCTTTGATTGGGAAACCATAAACTTGCATAATTTCGTAGAACCGATAAATTAAGGGATCGGTTGGGACGACAGGGCCTAAACCTTTGGTGGGATAGCTAATTAGTTCCGCAATATCTTCAGAATCAAGCCCTAACACATCAGCTAGTTTTTGTGCTTCTTCTAGAGAAGCTGTTGCTTGACGATAAAACAACGCCGCAATCCAGACTTCATCACGTCCTAAAACTTGTTCTAAATCTGTAAAGGTTAATCCTTTGAGTTTTTTAGCAGCCAGCAGCTTTTGAGTTAATGGGGGAATGGACATAGTACACTCTGATACTAATTTTGGATTTTGAACCAGAGATAGTATACTTTGCCAAGACAGTCTGGATGTTGACCTTAAGGTAACATTTCAACTAATGTACCTTTTTTTACCCATTGATCCAGTTTATCGACATCTTGATTTGATGAACTACTTACTCCTACCAGCTGATTGGTGTGAGCGTCTACATTCACCCCAGCAGAGTTAAATCCCCGCACCATCAAGAAATTCTTGAATTGCTTTGTCTCTGAGACTACACAAAGGAGCCTCTGATTTTGGTTCAGGTTCTTGGACAGCTACCGCACCAACTAATACAGGAGTTTTAGCAGCAATTTGTAGTTGCTGGAGATTTTGGATTTGTTGTTCTAAAGTTTCAATGCGATCGACTAAAGCGCGAATCACTTCCGCTTCTGAGTCTGGTAAGTTGTTGTGTTCCAAAGGTGCAACGCGGACTCCAGAACGATAGACAATCCGTCCAGGAATACCGACCACAGTACAATCAGAAGGCACATCTCTTAGCACAACTGACCCAGCACCAATGCGGACGTTATTACCAATGTGAATATTGCCTAATACCTTTGCGCCAGCACCAACTACAACGTTTTCACCGACTGTAGGATGGCGTTTACCACTTTGTTTACCAGTTCCGCCCAAGGTAACACCTTGATAAATAAGAGCATAATCACCTATAATTGCCGTCTCACCAATCACCACACCCATACCGTGGTCAATAAATACCCCTTGCCCAATAGTTGCACCTGGGTGGATTTCGATACCAGTCAAAAATCGAGAGAGGTGAGAAATGAAGCGGGGAATAAAGGGAAGACCAAAGTGATGTAGCCAGTGAGCCAGTCGGTGAAAAATTAGGGCTTGCAAGCCAGGGTAACAAACCAAAACCTCTAACCAGTTACGGGCGGCTGGGTCACGTTCAAAAATGATGCGGAAATCGGCACGTAGAGTAGATAGCACGCAATAGTACCCTCGAAAAGCAAACGAGCTACCATACCATATTATCTTTTTGAGTGCTTGGTTGATAAAGTGCTGAGTGCTGAGTGTTGAGAGGGTAGACAAGGGAGACAAGGTAGAGGGGGTAGACACGGGAGAAGGGGTAGACACGGTAGAAAGATTGCTCCCTTGTCCCCCTTGTCTCCCTTGTCTCCCTTCTCCCTGCCCCTAGTCCACTCCCACTCACTCCGCCCCAGAATCTCCCCATTCTTTAATAGCGGAAAAGATTGATGAATAATCATCATTAGCAAATGACATTTTCATGGCTGTAGCTAAAATGTGTCGCACAGACTCAATGCTACTGAGGTCTAAACCCAAAGCTTTGGCTTCTGAGATAAATAAGTCTGTATCTTTGAGCAAATGTTTGGTCGGAAAATTGGGGTTTGTGTAGTCTTCCTCTAACATTCTTTGCAGCTTTTTATCAAAAGTCGGTGCATACAAAGAACTTTGGCGTAAAATCTGCATAAAAGATTCAATATTGACACCTTGACGCTGTAAAAAAGCCAGACTGAGAGCAAAGCTGGTTGTTAAAGAAGCGATTAATTGATTGAGAGATAATTTTAAGGCGGCGGCTGTCCCCACAGGGCCAATTAGTAAAGGTTCTGGGCCAAAGTTTTGCAGTAACTGTAAATGCCTTTGGTATTGGTCGGAAGTTGCGCCTACCATGACAATTAATTGCCCGCTTTTGGCTTCGGGAATGCTGCCTAATACGGGTGCTTCTATATATTCACCACCACCGCCAATTATGGTATCTCGAATTTCTTGGCTTTCGGTGGGTGTAATTGTCCCCATTTGAATAATTGTGCGTCCTTCTAGGGTACGCCAAGCTGTATCTGAAAGTAAGACTTGATAAATAGCTGCGGCGTTAGTCAGCATTAAAATAATGCAATCAGCAGCACGAATGGCCTGACGGGGTTGTGTGACGATTTCTGCGCCGGCTGCTTGTAATGGTGCTAATTTTTCTGGGGTGCGATTGTAGGCAACTACGTGTATATTGGCTGCTAACAACCTTTGAGCCATTGGTTGTCCCATCAGTCCAGTTCCCAGAAATGCCACCTTCATTGTTCACGTTCCTTTGATAAAGCTGAGGCGATGTCTATGACAGAAATCGCGTTTTCATCTTTTGATTGTAATTGGCTGGCGATTTGTAATTTGAGACTTAAGATGCCATCCTAAATCTCAAATTCACCCGATGCGGCTGAGTCAATAGGGAGTAGGGAGTGGGGAGTAGAAAATGATAACTCAGCACTCAGCACTTTAAATTCAACCGCCAGCAGCAAAAGTCGCCATAATGACAACAGATAGTAAGATACCGGGTGTAAGTAGCATTACTAGCATCAACAAGTCGTGAGTATTCATAGGTTTTTGTTGCTTTTTTAAATACAGGATTTCGCAGTAATCAATAGTAATGCTAGTCCATATAACAGTGATGCTGCCGACTTACAGAGAGTTTTAATTTTTTCCCTTACTTTTACTTTGGCACAATTAATCCTTTCAGGGGTTGAGAAATTTCCAAATTTTGAAGTCCTTTACTTTGGATGAGGACTCCAAAGCCTCCTAACCCGGTGGGATCAATAAGTTTGTGGAGTGACTCGCGTCGTTGTAATAACTGAGCGATCGCTATATCTTGATGAGAAAGTGAGGCTATTGAGTCTCCCAAACCCAACGCCATCAAAAATAAACCTTGTTGGGTAAAGCCAATTTTGGTTAAACCACATTGCTCTCCCCACAGTTCCAAGGCGGTAAAGTCAACATGGGCGGTGATATCTTGTTGCCCAAGATTAATATAGGGGTTGTTATGGTAGCGATGCTGGTAGTAGCACTGGAGGGTTCCTTGCGATCGCCTGGGGTTATAGTAGCGATGGGCAGGATAGCCATAATCAACTGTTACCACATAACCGCGTTGCAAGCGGTCTGCTACTATACTCAACCAGTCTAAAGCCGCTAAATTAATTTCACTGCGGTAGCCATCGGGGTAGACTTTTGCAGTTAAATCAATACCTATCAACTCAAAATATTTTGTCAACTGCGGTGTAGAAGTTTCCCCAATGATTTCTTGAAACTCCCCTTCTAACAGCAGATAATTTTCATTTTGCTCTACATCAGAGGGTAAGGTGACATAAATTTCTCGCAATTCCCCAGTTTGTAAAATGAATTGATGCACTGAAAAAGCATCGACTAGTTCGTTAGAAAAAAAGCAGCCAGTTATAGAGTTGCTAGGTATATCTACTAAATTACACCACCGCACAGGGTAATTTTGTAAACGTTGCTGTTGTTCCTGCTGCAATTCGGGAGATTTTTCGACAATCACATAATCTAATGCTGGTAAAAAATCAGGATAATGCCGTTGATAATAGTTGAAGATATGTAACGCCAACAGTCCTTGACCTGCTCCCATTTCTACCAAAGAATAAGGTCTAGGTTGTCCTAAAATTTCCCACATTTGCAAAAATTGTTCTGCTAGTAACTCGCCAAAATCAGCGCCAAGACTAACAGATGTGAAAAAATCACCGCCTTTAAACCCAATGTTGACGGCTTTACTGGCATAGTAGCCATGTTCAGGGTGATATAACACCATATCCATGTATTCGGCAAAGGTAATTCGCTTTTGCGGATTATTAGCAATGCGATCGCTGATGGCCGCACACAACGCTGGGTTAGAATTCATAAACAAGTTAGATCAGTGGGTTTCAGATCCCCGACTTCATTAATAAGTCTGGTATCTTCTTATTTACAATAGATATTTTCCTTATGGCTTTTCCTTAATTGTTACTAATCCATGTATCCCTAGTGCTGTGATCACACCTCCCAACAGTCCCCATGTACCATCGGCGAATACGTTGATGCGATGAATAAAAGCCCGATGGTAAGCGTATTCTAATTGTCTATCATTGACTTTATTTTCTTCTACTAGTTTCTGCACATAATTTTCAGCTTTGCCTAGTGCAGCATAGTCTAAGTTAAACCAATAAAGTGATATTCCTACTACCGCCAAGCCAGGAAAAACCAAGGTAATTAACAAAATTGCTATGCGTGATTTCATAAAACTTTCGGAAAACTAACTATGATCACCACCTTTAACTTTAGTGCGATCGCCACTGTGGGACAAAATTAGTCATCTTATCTTGAGCAAAACACCAGAATTTTGGGAATACTCATAGTGTTTCGCAGCATTGGCTTGGTTAGGCTCACGCTATGAGAGCATTAAAAATCATTTTTCTGGGATTTGCTTATGTTTTATGTGTTGGGTTGGTATTAATTTCCCTATCGGCGGGATATGCAGCAACATCAGACTCCGTGGATACCTTGCGACAACAGCAAGAACAAATTAATCAAGAACGCCAGAATGTGATTCAGGAACGCGATCGCTTGACAAATTTACATAATGCTGCAAAAAACCGATTAACAGGTATCAATCAAAATATCAATACCACAAATAATCAAATTCAAGATAGTGAATCGCGGTTAGCCCAAGCAACTCAACGCCTGCAAAAGCTAGAAGCTGATTTAGCCGTGGCGCAACGTAACTACGAAGAACGACAAATCGCCACAGTCGCTAGGTTGCGTTATCTCCAGCGATCGCACGCTAGTCAAGGCTGGGCAGTTTTAATGCAAAGCCAAAATATCAGTGACTTTATCAGCCGTCGTCATCAATTAAAGTTAGTCTATCAAGCAGATCAGAAAATTTTAGCTAAACTCAATGTCCAAGCACTACAAATTAATCAGCAAAAAACTGATGTAGAACAACAAAAAAATGAAATTGCCTTAATTCGTCAGCAATTACTCTTACAAAAAGCCGATTATCAAGCTCAAGCGCAGTCACAAGCAGAATTACTTCAACGGTTAAATAGCGATCGCCTCGCTCTAGAAGCAGCCGAAAATCAATTAGCAAAAGACTCCCAAAATTTAGAAAACTTAATTCAAGAAAAAGTCGCCGCCTTAGAAGGACGCAGCAAAACCAACAGCCGCAATAGTGTGATCATTCGCGGTACAGGTGTGTTTGCCTATCCCAGCAATGCACCTACTAGCAGTCCCTTTGGCTGGCGGATACACCCAATTCTCGGCTATCGTCGCTTTCATGCAGGTTTGGATTTTGCGGCTAGTTATGGTAGTACAATTCGCGCCGCCGATTCTGGAACTGTCATTTTTGCCGGATGGTATGGTGGCTATGGTAGAGCCGTAATTATTGACCACGGTAACGGATTGACTACACTCTACGGACATAGTAGCGAATTGTTTGTTTCGGAAGGACAGGGAGTACAGCGCGGACAAGCGATCGCGGCTGTTGGTTCCACAGGCTTTTCTACCGGGCCACACCTGCATTTTGAGGTGCGTCGCCGTGGTACACCCATCAATCCGGCTGATTTTCTTTAATGGTCTACAAACTTGATCACAACTATGCTATAATCCAGAAGACTAAGGGCGCGTGGCTCAGTGGATAGAGCAACAGATTCCGGTTCTGTGGGTCGGGGGTTCAAATCCCTCCGCGCTCGTTGTGTACATTAACTAATTATTTTTCCGAGTTGAAGAATTGTAGATCATAACTACACCTCTGCTTCTGTTCGCTGAACGACTTGTACCGATCAAATTCGAGGCGCTACTTACATATCTGTATCATTTTTCCAGTCAAATGGTACAAAGTCAGACATATTCACTTTTGCAATCAAGTAAATAATACCAATTTAAGAAAAGAATGCGACAGATAGAAATTAGGAAAGTCTTACTGGAGCTATATTTCTTAATTGCGATTAGCGCAGCGTTAGCGAGCCTGCGATAGCGAAGCGTTAGCGAGGAACGAGCGTCGCGTCATTGCGAATTGCGAATTGCGAATTGGTAGAATTTTTCTAAACTCAGATTCCGCAGATATTAAATCCGCCTTAATATCTGCGGAATCTAGCTTTTATCTATCGAGAGTGATTCAAGAAAGTTATTGCAAATTCTGAATTCTAACTCCTGAATTCTGTTGTAAATGTTCAACAGCCCAGTCGTGCATTGCATAAAGGATCGGTTTCAGACTTTCCCCCAAAGTTGTGAGTGAATATTCTACTTTGGGAGGGATTTCAGCATAAACTTGTCGATGTACTATCCCATCTTCTTCCATTTCTCTGAGTTGCTGAGTCAACATTTTTTGTGTGATTCCCGGTAAACTGCGTTGCAATTCACCAAACCGTTTGACACCAGTTATTAATTCTCGAATAATTAAAACCTTCCAGCGTCCACCAATTACTTTGAGGGTAGCTTCCACCTCACAAGTTAACCTGCGATCGCTTTCTGCTTCTGCTTTCATAGTAACTTTATTAGTGGAGGTGAAGAATACTCAATCACTATAATATTTCATCGTGATCTGTTCTAAAGAAGCGACAGGAAAAATCAATCCGGTTTTTTTTGTCGGAGGATTCAACGTTTTGAATACCCTATCCCAAAATCCTTGAATTCCATAGTTCCTCTTGAAACAAGTATGGTGAAGATCATGAAAATCTGATGGTACGAAAAATATGGATAAAGAACTATGTCCCTCTAAATTATAAGCATTGCCGATAATAGTCCAGGCAAGTAGTTGAGTAATATCATACCCAAAAATAAAGATAGGTAAAAGGTCTGTAATAGTAACAATTATATATTCAGTCAAACTTTTATGCCCAGCTACAAAACTTGAGGAATCAGCAAACTCATGGTGTTTAAGATGGATTTTCTGGAAAAATTTTCTGTGAAGTAGCCAATGAGAAACGTAAAAGCAGAAATCAGCTGCAATTATTCTCATCAAAAACCATCCAAAGTTTAAGAGCCAGCTATTCCCTCTAGTCACCTCTGGCGCTAGATAAAGGATAATTAATGCTGCTATAAAACTCCTAAGTTCTCCAATAATTATACCTTTTGCTGTAAAGACAGGAAATGATTGTTTTTTGACTTTCTTCGCTCTGACAGTCAAATGATCTCTCAAACTACCATTCTGTTTAATGACTTTTTCGATAAAAAAACCAATACTATAAAACGAGACAGAAGCAGTCATCCAGTATAACAGTACCTGGGTGATAAAGTTAAGTTCAATATTGTGTAATAACCAATAAAACATTTGCTGAATAATTGTGCAGCTAATAGCAATTTTTAGGTAGAATTCGACCTCAAAACAGAAATCAAAAAATTTTTTCATCCCTGTATCCTATTGAATGTGATACAAATTTTGTATACAAGCTATGATATGTTCGCCTCTATAATTTAGGGATTATATGCTCAAAGCAACGATTTATACAGGGATTCTTTGAAATAATTTTACATTTCGTCAATTGGCATCATAAACTTGCTAAATTATCCACGCAGCTGCAAAAAAATCACGTTCGCACAGCATAGCGTAACGGTAAGTTGAATGAACCAAAGCATGATTTGTGGCGTAGTTATCCACTAAACTTTCTAATTGCTGAGTTAGTGGTTGAAAATCTGCACTGCTGTAAGTCCGAATCCAATCTGCATATTGATGATGGGGAATACCATGACAAGCTAACTGTTCCCCCAAAAAAGCATATAAACGCATACAAGGTGACATCGCCGCCGCCGTTATCCCAACGTCACTACTCCAAGCTGTAGCCAACAAAAAATCTGTGTAACGGCGGGTAGCAGCGCCTGGTTCTACAGAGTGTAAATTAACTCCCCACTTGGCTGCATAGCTTTGATGTAGTTTTAACTCGGCTAAAACTCCACCGACTAAATTGTGAAATATATTAAAACCTTTCCAGTCTGGTGCTTTAGCTGCGGCGATGCTGTAAGCACGGGCGAAAGCTTCTAAGAAAAAAGCATCTTGTCCCACATAGTAAGCAAATTTAGACCCTTCAAGTGTACCATCAGCGATACCTTGTACAAAAGGATGCTCTAGACAAGCTTGCCCTAAATCTTGATTTGCCACCCATAATTCATGAGATAAAGTCATTGGTCATTTTCCAGCCTACACCCTTACACCCAGTTACCACAGAAAATCTTTGTGAGTAAGTCCATATAGTAAAAGAGGCAGATATATCTTTTGCCTCCGGTTAGACTGCTTAAAGCAGTTCAGTAATATTTCCAAAACTGATTTTGACACGTATGTATGTAATTTGCAATGCTTATGCAACACTGGGTTAAATTTCATCACAGGTTACAGGTGATGGATGATCTGTGGATGACCTAAATTACAACACTTTTACCAAAAGATTTGCTTTGTAAACAAACCTAGGAGAGACATAATTAATACTATGCCTCTCCTAGTTTCAGAGTATTGATGTCCCTCACACTAGCGGTTCGGAACTCTGGAAGATTTGGACAAACTTTAGTCAAACCGAACTCTGTGTAGCTTGTTTTTTAGTCGCTCTACTACCAACCAGCACTAGCTGTGTCTCTGGACAAGCTGTTGTGCTTTGACGCTCTGTTAATTACAGTTGCGAGTAATCTTTGATTTGCAAAGTCAGGACTTGTGGACAATTAAAAATTAAAAACCACAAATTGGATTTTTAATTTTTAATTTCTCCATTGCTAGTCTTAATTTGTGGTTTGCGCTGCTAACATCTGCTTCAGCTTTTCTAGTTCAGATGCCCAACGGGGATCTGGACGAATTGCATCTGAGTCTGTTGTGCTAGTAGTTTCACGTCCACCACCGCCGCGTTTAGACTTCTTAGAACCTTTGTCACGACGATTGCTTTCTTTGTTGCTGCTAGGAGTGGGGTTGCTGGCAGCTTTTGGCGCTGGTTCTTCGCCTTCATCACCTTTGGTACGGGGCAATGCTTTTTCTAGCTTAATGGGGGTATCTTTGAACAACTGACCATTATATTTTTCAATAATTTGATCAGCTTGTTCGTCATTGTTGACGGTTAAGAAACCAAAACCACGACATTTACCAGTTTTCCGGTCTTTGATTAATTTCGTGGTGACAGCATCACCCTCGGCGGCAAAAACCGCTTGTAAGTCTTGGCGATCTATTTCTTCTTTTGGCAAATTGCCTATGTATAGGCGAACGGACATGAACTATACCTCCAGAGTTTAATGAACGAAGCAAGGCAAGAGAACAATCACTTGGTTTTGGCTGTTAATTAAATAGATGCTTTTGATTAAATTTGCCATCAACCAATTTTTTTTACTCCAAACTGTCAACTTATACAATACAGTTTTTCGTTTGGATAAAGCTTGTATATTACGAAAGCGCATACAACGCTCAGTTAATACCACCTTAATTCTAAAATTTGTAAATTTATTAGCCTACTGTCTGCCACAGTAAACATTTTTTTTGATGTCCTTGCCCGCAGAATTCAACACCATTCCTTACATTATCACGGTATCTTCTACGTAGCTAGTTCAGAACACACATTTCCGATTATATTGCGAATCGATAGTAACATAAAATACATTTTTTTCTCAAGGGCGAATATCAGAAACAAAAACCAGCCAATGGCTGGTCTAGCTGCTGCTGTGTTGGGAGGATAAAAGAGGCATTGGCGCAAGCATCTAACAACAATTACTTAGGCGGAATGCTAAGTTATGTTGGTTGTTAAATATATTGTTAATAAATGTAACACTTGTAAAGAAATGTTGCAAGTTTTGTCATTAGTCATTTGTGATTTTTCCCGACTCCCAACTCCCTCAATTTTGACTAGCCCATGAGAAAAATATAAGCACCCCAAGCTTGGGCGGCTACGGCTAAGATGGTAGACCAAATGGGATGAGGGCTATGAATAGTGGTTCCTGTTTGAGTTTGGACGGTGTGGATATCCAGCCAAGGTGTTGCGCCGCGTCTGAACCAGCCTGTGACGGTAATTTGTCTACCAATCAAATCTTGCAGTTGGGTTTTCTGCCCCAAGCATAGCCAAGGAACGTGGTGTAACTTCACTAAACCTGTGCTGGATTGTAAGATTAAGTCTTGGGCAAGAGCGTTGGCTGTACCGGGACGACCTAGTAATTTGCCAGCCAGACAGACACTAGTGCTATCAATGGGGATGGCAGATGGATTGGCTAATAAGTTCGGTAAACTTTGATCAGTTTGCCCTGTTGCAGTTTTGAGATTCGGGAAAAAACTATTCATCCGAATGACCAAGCCAATGCTAAAACCAATCAGTAAGCAACCACTGACAAAGTTCCAATCTTCATAAATCCATTTCAAGTTTAAAAATTTCAGGCTAAAAGCTGTTTGCCAACTCATCCAAATCAAACCCGCAAAGCCAAAACCTACGGGAATGCCTAAAAAGGGAGAGATTTGCAGTAAGAATGATTGGCGTGTAGTTTTAATAAATTGTTCGGTGCTGAGATGTAGTTCGGTTTCTATGTGCCAGTGACGGGCAATTTGACACAGCCATTGAATGCGCTGACCGATGGGTGGATGGCTATTATTAATGGCTAACCAGTGACGATAGGGATTGAGATAATCCCAGAACAAGGCTGATTCAAAGGGGATATGGCCAGCAATGCTACCCAAAGTTAAACTTTGTTGATAGCTAACAGGCATGAGCAGATTCAAACTTTCGAGCTGACAATTGGTGTGTTGTACTTGTTGAATGTCATGTGCAGTACCGATCGCAATTTTTAAGAAAGCCCGAATTAAGGCGTTAGGATTACCAGTGATTTCGGCTGCGAGGCGATCGCTATAATAATGACGTGAGCGTGACAACCATAAAGCTGTCCCAGTCAATAAACACCAGATTCCATAAGTCAGACTGGAAAATATATTAAACGGCCACTGCCAAAAACCAGGAGGAACATTGTTTCCCCACTGAGATATTAGCTGATATAAAC
Organism: Nostoc sp. FACHB-190; assembly: GCF_014696905.1. Taxonomy (NCBI): domain Bacteria; kingdom Bacillati; phylum Cyanobacteriota; class Cyanophyceae; order Nostocales; family Nostocaceae; genus Nostoc; species Nostoc sp. FACHB-190. The sequence goes on along the minus strand of NZ_JACJQW010000022.1, from coordinate 108,444 downwards.
GATAAATCGGCAAAGTCACCAGCAATACCAATGACATCACTAAATAATCACCGTGGGCAATGTGTCCCAATTGAGTAGCATAAATCACGGCAATTTCATCATCTGCCAGTTGATTTAATAGCCCTTGACTGACGACAATTCGGGCATTACGGGGCAGATTGCCATAAGTGAAAGCAATGGGTGTATTGATGGGGATAATTCGCAGATGGGGTAATTGCCAACGTTTTTGCTGACAGTAACGTTGCAGAACTCTGGCTGTTTCTCGGCTGCGGCTGTGTAAGATATCTTTGGATAGGGGTTGCTGACTACAAAATCGCCCTAGTAACCAATCAAGTAACCAAGGGGAAACCGCACTGGCGATCATCAAAATGCCAATTACTACTAGCTTGGGGTCGCGGTAGAAAAACTGCAATGGTTCCAAATACGGCAACTTGTCTAAAATTAAATTTACCGAGACCATTGCTGACTTGAAAAAGAAGTCTATCACCCAAAACAAAGCCACAAGACTTCCCAGGGCTTTTAAGCGTAAGGGCAGTAATTTCGGTTTACGTAGAGGTTGCCAGACTTTGGCGCGTTTTGCTTGTCGCCAGTAAATATTTAATCGCTGAGTTGGTGTATATTCAGCCGATTCTATAAATTGATTTTGTGATCCGACAGGTGTTTCGATAAAAGTATTTTGATAATTCCCTGATTGTGCGGTTTTTTCCAGCACAGGCTGTTGGACTCGTCTGGATGACACCGCCGATGAATTGCCGGAGTTTGTTGGTTGTTTTGATGTTTGTGAAGATACTTTTTTTGTTTTTTTACGTTTTGTTAAATGTGTCAGAGCGCGTTCAGCCCACTCTTGAACTTGGGGATTTTGGCTATCTCTGAGAGTTTGACACAAAGCGATCGCCTTGCGGGCTTCACCAGTCCGGGCATAAGCCATAACTAACCCCACACGAGCTTGTAAGCTAGTAGTGCTATTGCCTTTACTACTAGCCACAGGTTCGAGTTGAGCGATCGCTGTTTGGTAATCTCCCTGCTTGAGGGCAGTTAAACCAGCCTCCAAAGATGATTCAGCGCGTGAAGGCATAGAATTTCTGGCACTCCAATCTCTGCTAACTGACAGAATAAGGTAAAAGGAAAAAGGCAAAAGGCAAAAGAAAGAAGAACAAAATTGCTCGCTAGTCACTAGACTGCTGCGCTTGAGATATGTGAATTATCTTTTTACTTTTCACTTTTGACTTTGAATCCACGGTGATATAACAACGCGACCCCGCGATGCCGTGGACATCAACTATACCCGATAAATAGGAATCAGGAGTCAGAATCTAGAACTCAGGAGTCAGGAGTCAGAATGAATTTATTCTGAATTCTGGATTCTGACTTCTGGATTCTGTTTCAAGATTCCACTGATGATTGACCATAAAATACCGGGGCGATCGCGCTTAATTTTAAATCTGGATGGTCTTCTAGTAACTGATGGCAATTCCATTCATTGCGGAATAGTAACACTGGCCGATCCATACTGTCTTTGACTGTGGTGGTGTTAAATAAACGTCCCACCTTGTTCAAAGCTTCCCAACCACCTTCTACCCAACGGGCGACGCTGTAGGGTAATAAATCGAGAATTGTTTCTACGCCATACTCGTTCTGTAGGCGAAACTGCACCACTTCAAATTGCAACTGACCCACCGCCGCCAAAATTGGTTCGCGTTTAGCTTCATCAGTTGAGTACATAATCTGCACAGCACCTTCTTCGCGCAATTCCGAAATCCCTTTTTGAAATTGCTTAAACTTTGAGGGGTTGGGGTTTCTGAGGGTGGCAAACAGTTCTGGTGAAAAATATGGAATTCCCTCGTATTCCAATTTCTGCCCTGTGTAAATGGTATCGCCGATCGCAAACACGCCGGGATTGTTTAAGCCGATGACATCACCTGGATATGCGACATCAATCGATTCCCGTTCTTGGGCAAAGAGTTTTTGCGGACGCGATAAACGTACGGCTTTGCCTGTGCGGGCGTGATTGACTGTCATATCTTTTTCAAATCTGCCAGTGCAGACCCGGACAAATGCGATGCGATCGCGGTGTTTCGGGTCCATGTTGGCTTGCAATTTGAACACAAAACCCGAAAACTCAGGATATGTGGGCGGAACTTCCCCGACGCTGCTATTGTGAACACCTGGTTTTAAGGCATAGTCGAGAAAAGACTTGAGGAATAACTCTACGCCAAAGTTGGTCATGGCGCTACCAAAGAACACTGGGGTCATTTGGCCTTGATGCACTAATTCCAAATCTAATTCCGGGCCGACTCCCTCTAACAGTTCCAAATCATTTTTCAGTTGGTGGTACAAGTCTTCTTCTAGCAGCTGTTCAATTTTGGCATCACCCAAATCAACAACAGTATCACGGGCTTCTTTGCTACCGTGGGCGCTGCGTTCAAACAAGTGAATTTGTTGTTGCTGACGATCAAAAACACCCTTAAAGCGATCGCCCATCCCAATCGGCCAATTCACAGCATAAGTCTGCAACCCTAGTTCCTGTTCAATTTCATCTAACAGTTCTAAAGGTTCTCTACCCGGACGGTCGAGTTTATTTACAAAGGTGAAAATCGGCAAACCCCGCAATTTACACACTTCAAATAATTTACGGGTTTGCGGTTCCAAACCTTTCGCCGCATCAATTAACATCACCGCATTATCAGCTGCAGCCAGAGTCCGGTAAGTATCTTCGCTAAAATCTTGGTGTCCAGGGGTATCTAATAAATTAATCTGACAGTTTTGGTACTCAAACTGTAAAACCGTCGAAGTAATCGAAATACCCCGTTGCTGTTCCATCGCCATCCAGTCGGAAGTAGCCTTGCGCTGCGCCCGTCGTGCTTTCACCGCACCAGCTTCGTGAATTGCACCTCCGTACAACAGTAGCTTTTCTGTCAGCGTCGTTTTCCCCGCGTCAGGGTGCGAAATAATCGCAAAATTGCGTCGCTGTTCTACGGCTTGATGAAGTTCTGACTGAATTTCAGTTGACATAATTGACCTAAATGTATTGCTTACCCTTGTTACTTTACTTAACTTAATTTTTCTCTACTTTAGTAAGTCTTTTAATCTTAAAACAACGAGGCTCGTGATAGGGTCAAAAAGTGCTGAGTGCTGAGTGCTGAGTGAGAGTAGACAATGTAGAAAGATTGCTCCCTTCCCTTGTCCCCCTTGTCTCCCTTGTCTCCACGCCCCCCTAACCTCTAACCCCTCAAAGGAAAAAAGTATGTACGACCCAGATAAACGCAAGATTTTCTCTGCCTTGTGTCACGCAGCGATTTTCTTCAGTACGCTTTTTATGTCTGTGGGGATACCGATCGCGATGCTATTCATTGCTAATGATCCGGTAGTCCTAGAAAATGCCAAAGAATCTATTAATTTTCACCTGAATGTTTGGATTTATGGAATTATTATTACAGCATTGCTCTGGTTAACTTTTGGTTTGTTATTCCCTCTAGTATTCCTCGGATATGCGCTGCATTGGGGATTAACAATTTGGGCGATCGCCAGTGTGCTTACCAAGCCAGATAAACCCTTCCGCTATCCCTTCATTTTCCGTGTTCTATAACACAGTCAGGGTAATTGCTAATAAAAACTTGAACATTGTTAACAAAGAAATTCGCAAAACTTTCTGCGGTTTAATGTTTTTAGATCAGAATTAAAAATTAATAATCTTTCTGCCCAAACTGTTAGCTAGATGAAGTAGCAACCAAGTTGTAGAATACAAAATTGCCCTACAGCTTCATCAAGAGTAGGGCAAAGGACAGTTAAGCACTGTTTGTAGTCTGTCTGACAGTAGTAGAGTTTTTCTCTACTTTTGTGCCGCTTTGACTTGTGTCCATTACATCGTTTCCTTGACAAAAACTATGTTTCCCATACAACGTCCCCGTCGTTTGCGTAGCCACCCCCAACTGCGTCGGATGGTACGTGAAACCATCCTGACAACCAACGATTTCATTTACCCCCTGTTTGCTGTACCAGGTGAAGGAATTGCCAAGGAAGTTAAATCTATGCCGGGAGTCTACCAATTATCGGTAGACAAAATTGTGGAAGAAGCCAAAGAAGTTTACGACTTAGGCATTCCCGCCATTATTTTATTTGGCATTCCCGAAGATAAAGACGTTGATGCTACTGGTGCTTGGCATGATTGCGGAATTGTCCAAAAAGCTGCCACTGCGGTAAAAACGGCAGTTCCCGACTTGATAGTCATTGTTGATACCTGCTTGTGTGAATACACCAGTCATGGTCATTGCGGTTACTTACAAGTGGGTGATTTAACCGGACGAGTCCTCAACGACCCCACCTTGGAATTGCTCAAGAAAACCGCCGTTTCTCAAGCCAAAGCTGGTGCAGATATTATCGCGCCTTCAGGGATGATGGATGGTTTTGTCCACGCAATTCGGACTGCATTAGATGAAGCTGGTTTCCAAGATACACCCATTTTGTCTTATGCTGCTAAGTATGCTTCGGCTTATTATGGGCCTTTCCGCGATGCGGCTGAGTCCACACCCCAATTTGGCGACAGAAGAACTTATCAAATGGACCCTGGAAATAGTCGGGAAGCCATTAAAGAAATTGAATTAGATATTGCTGAAGGTGCGGATATGCTCATGGTTAAGCCTGCATTGGCTTACATGGATATTATCTGGCGGGTGAAGGAAGCAAGTAACTTACCTGTTGCAGCTTACAACGTTTCCGGTGAATATTCCATGATTAAAGCTGCCGCTTTGAATGGCTGGATAGATGAAGAGCGTGTAGTTATGGAAACTTTAACTGGCTTTAAGCGTGCTGGTGCAGACTTGATTTTAACTTACCATGCCAAAGATGCAGCTAGATGGTTGCGGTAAGTGTCTTTTCTGAGTTATGTAGAAATCTCACGCCAAAATGCAAAGGCGCAAAGTATTTCTTTGTGTTTTGGTGTTTGGGCGTGGGATTATTTTTTGGGTATTTAATCTCCATTCTCAATATAGCGACTTTCACTTGAGCAGAATACAAATTCATCCGCGTTTATCTGCGTCTATCTGCGGTTAATTATTTTTCTTGTACTTCACTGATTCGAGAACCGCTATCTTGTTGTTTACGATTAATTAACCAACCTAAACGACAGCCATTATCTATATATTCTTGCATTTTATTTTGACTTTTCTTTAAACTGTCATTGGGGGATAATATCTCAATCACAAAATCAGGATATAAAGGAATGAATCTTTCTTTTTGTTCTTGAGTCAGTGCATCCCAACGAGATTTTTCTATCCAAGAAACATCATTCTTACAATAACTTGCAGCATCAAGCCTTAACTCAAAAGTCTCAGGAGTATTTGAGCATCATGATTGTCAATATACTCTCAATGGTGATGCGTAAATGCAGCTAGTCATAGATATTAGGACTAATATTTGATTTTTGAAATGTACGTAGGATGTGTTATCGGCGAGAGTACGGCATCTAGCACCAAGTTTTGGATGCGTTACGGCTTACGCCTAACACACCCTACACATACGACTCAAAAGCAATGACTAATTAAAAAACATTAAACTCTATGATAAGAATTCAACAATTGCTGATTTCAGTATCATGAGGATGGTATAAAAAAATTATCAATATACTTTTAAGCAATTACTAATCGCAACCATAGCAAAATCGTTATGAAATTTAATTATCTATTAACACCCGCACTGATTGGCGTTTCAGTTGCTATTGTGCAACCGCAGGCTGTAGCCCTTTCTTCAACGGAAGTTAGCAAAATTGCGAAAGCAATGACGGTGCTGATTGAAAATCAAAATGGTTCTGGTTCTGGGGTAATTGTTCGTCGTGAGGGTGATACTTACACGGTATTAACTGCTAAACACGTCGTCGAAAATCCAGATAAATATGCAGTTATCACGCCTGATGATAGCCGTTATGAGTTAAAGTACGACACGGTGAAAAAGTTACCAGGAATAGATTTAGCTATTGGGCAGTTTACCAGTAGTAAAACTTATCCTGTGGCAAAGTTAGGCAACTCTGATGACATTAGTGAAGGTGCAACATCTTATGTGGCGGGGTTTCCTCAGCCCAGCGCGGCAATTTCTGTCTCAATTTACAATTTTGTGGAAGGGCGCATCACGGCTAATGCTTCTAAAGCCCTGCGGGATGGTTATGCTTTAGTTTACAATAACGACACGCTACCGGGAATGAGTGGCGGCCCAGTGCTGAATGACAAAGGTGAATTAGTGGGGATTCACGGTAGAGGTGACACCGCCGAAAATTATCAAATTTCTGATAAAAATCCCGATGTAATTATCAAAACTGGGTTTAATTTGGGGATTCCAATTAATACTTTTTTGCGAACTTTACCAAAAGCTGAGGTGGGTGCTGTCAGTCAGCCTACGCCCACCGCACCAAAGGCAGATGATTTTTATATTCAGGGCGGAGATAAGTATAAAAAAGGTGATTATCCAGGAGCGATAGAAGCTTACAATCAAGCTATTCGCCTGAATCCTCAGTATTCTTATGCTTACAATGATCGGGGAAATGCCCGTTATTATTTGGGTGATAAACAAGGCGCTCTGAAAGATTACAACCAAGCTTTAAAAATTAATCCTGAATATGCTTTTGCTTATTACAATCGTGGCAATATTCTGTATGATTTTGATGATAAGCGGGGGGCGCTGGCTGATTATAACCAAGCGTTGAAACTGAATCCTAATTATTCTTCTGCTTACAATAATCGCGGTAATGCCTACTATGCTTTGGGAGATAAGCAAAAGGCGTTGGCTGATTATAATCAAGCCATTAAAGTTGACCCAGGGAATGCGGAAGCTTATTACAATCGTGGGAATACTCGCGCGAGTTTAGGTGATAAGCAAGGGGCAATAACTGATTACAATCAAGCGATTAAAATTAACCCTAACTATGTTTTTGCCTACAATAACCGTGGTAATACTCGCTATGATTTAGGTGATTATCAAGGCGCGATCGCAGATTATTCCCAAGCTGTGAAAATCAACCCGAATCATTCTTCAGCTTACAACGGTAGGGGCAATTCTCGTTATTATTTAGGTGATAAGCAAGGGGCAATTACTGATTACACTTTAGCTTTAAAAGCTAGTCCGAATAATGCCGAAGCTTATTATAATCGGGGAAATGCTCGCTCTGATTTGAAAGATTTACCAGCAGCGATCGCAGATTATAACCAAGCAATTAAACTCAATGCTAATTATTCGTCTGCTTACAACGGCAGAGGTAACGCCTTTTATTATTTAGGTGAAAAGCAAAAGGCACTTGCAGATTATAGCCAAGCCATCAAAATCGATACCAATAATTCCGAAGCTTATTATAATCGCGGCAATGTTTATTTTGATTTAGGCAATAAGCAAGGCGCGATCGCAGACTATACCCAAGCAATTAAAATTAATCCCAATTATGCCTACGCCTACAATAATCGTGGTAATGCTAAGTATGATATTAATGATTTGCAGGGAGCTTTGACCGATTACAATCAAGCCTTGAAAATTATCCCGAATTATACCTTTGCTTACTACAATCGCGGCAATGTTTACAGAAACTTGGGAGACTTAGAAGGTGCGATCGCTGATTATAGTAGAGCGATTAATATTGATGCTAACTATGCCCAAGCTTACCATAACCGGGGTTTGGCTCGGTATGATTTAGGCGAAATACCAGCAAGTATCACTGATTTGGAAACGGCAGCGAATTTGTATAAAATGCAAGGAAACACAGCCGCTTATCAGCAAGTATTAGAACTAATTAGAAAAAATCAGCGTTAGCAAGGAAATAACAATGAGCATAGATCAAATGGCGCACTATCAGCGTAAACTTGCGTATGAGATGGATTCATGGGATCTATACGTTGCCCTCAACAAAGGACAGACGATAACCGTTGTTGATGGCCGTTCAGCAGATGCTTTTGCTGAAGAACATATTCCAGGCGCGTTGAACCTACCACACAAAGAAATCTGTTTCAATTCAACTGAGATGCTGGATAAGTCAAGACTTTATGTTTGCTATTGCGACGGTATTGGCTGTAACGCTTCGACTAAAACAGCACTCAAATTATTGACTTTGGGTTTTGAAGTCCGGGAACTGATTGGTGGCCTTGATTGGTGGAAACGTGATGGCTACGCTACTGAAGGTAAGAAAGCCCAGCTTGGTACGACGATAAATTGTGGCTGCTAATACCAATTCGTAATTCGCAATTCGCAATTAAGAAATCTAGCTCCAGTCAGACTTTCCTGATTTCTATCTGTCGCATTCTTTTCTGAAATTTGTATAAGTCAGTCGCAAGTTGATAGGGGCTAGAGAAATGGGCATCTTTGATTGCTGTGAGCTACATCTGTCAGGAGTAGAAAGTGGGGAAGGGAACAAGGGGGAAATGATTGTAATTTCTCCTCTTCACCCTGCACCCTTGCACCCTATCCCCTTCACAAACAGCCATCTGATGCCAGAATAAACTAAAGAATTGTGGTGAAGTCACTCTCATGCAATCAGCAAACAAACTACCACGATGGTTAAGTTATGGCTTGGCGTTTCCGCTAGTCATTCTCAACGGTTGGTTATTAATCCAGGTTGTCAAGTATTTTCAACCCTTGGTGAGTGTAGTTGCGATCGCTATATTGTTAGCATTTGTCTTAAACTACCCCATCCAGTTCTTTCAAAAACGCGGTGTACCCCGTTACTTGGCAATTGTCGGAGTTTTGCTGTCAGCCGTAGTGATTCTGGGAGGTGTTGGTATCACCTTAGTACCAGTAATTCTGCAACAGCTTAACGAACTAGCGAATATTCTGCCCTCATGGATAGATTCTAGTTTAGAACAATTAGACGCTTTTCAAAGTTGGGCAGCTACCCAACAAATTCCCATTAATTTGCGGGGTTTAGCCTTACAACTGTTAGAAAGATTATCCAATCAATTTCAATCATTCACCGGGAAAATCCTGGGTTTTGCCTTTGATACTATCGGAGTTGTACTTAATATCTTAATTGCCGCAGTTTTGACTATTTATTTAATCTTAAATGGTCAAAAACTCTGGGATGGAATTTATCAATGGTTTCCTGAACATATCGGCACTAAAGTTAGACAATTGCTGCGAGAAGATTTTCAAAATTATTTTATCGGTCAGGCAACATTAGGGGCAGTGTTGGCTGTATTGGTGACATTAGCATTTGTCCTCCTCCGCATTCCCCTGGCTTTGTTGTTTGGGATTGCTATCGGCTTTTTCTCACTATTTCCCTTTGGTACAGGGATAGGAATTGGATTAGTTAGCTTATTAGTAGCTTTAGAAAACTTTTGGTTAGGTGTGGAAGTGTTAGGTGTCGCCGTCGCCCTTGACCAAATTAATTCTAATATTGTCGCACCTAGAATTTTAGGTAATTTAACTGGTTTAAATCCTGTGTGGGTAGTGATTTCCTTACTTATAGGTGCAAAATTAGGCGGCGTTTTAGGTTTGTTAATTGCGATTCCGCTTGCTAGTTTTATTAAAGATATTGCCGATAGTTGGCGAGCCGGAGAATTGAGTCAACAAATTGTTACTAATGAAGATGGTGTAAAAACTTCAGCAATGGAAGTAAATCAAGAAAATTACATCAGCAAGATTTAATTAAAACTTACCTTGATAGTTCAGATACCCGATTTATTCAAAAAGTCGGGTATTTTTGAATTTATACCATAATAGTTTCTTAACTTTTAGATAACTCAATATTTACTTATAGGCTAGAGGGAATATGCTAAATTTCTGCCGATATGTACTAGTTTAATTGATTTTTCTACAAACCTCGGCAAAACAACTGAATTTTATGGAATCTAATCAACCATTAAAGATAAATCGTCGCCAATTTTTAGTCCGTTCAGCAGTAACAGCAGGCGGAATTATTGGGACAAATATTGTTGCTAAATCACCTGTTTTTGGTCAAGCACCTGCTATTATTACTGCGGAAAAAATGCGTCCTGGCATACCTTTTGGTATAGCAAGTGGTGACATTAGCGAAAATAACGTGGTGATTTGGAGTCGGAGCGATCGCCCCGCCAGAATGATTGTAGAATATTCCACTAGCGAATCATTTCGCAATGTGCGGCGCATCCCTGGGCCTGTGGCTTTAGAAACTAGCGACTTTACCGCCCGACTTAACTTAAGAAACTTACCCCAAAATCAACAGATATTTTATCGGGTAATTTTTCAAGATTTAAACTATCGCAATGTTTTCAGCGCCCCAGTTAGCGGTTTTTTCCGCACACCTCCTAAATCTGGGCGAGATATCTGCTTTGTTTGGGGAGGCGACACCGCAGGTCAAGGATGGGGGATAAATCCTGACTTTGGTGGGATGAGAATTTATGAAACCATGCGCCAACTCCAGCCAGACTTTTTCATTCATTCTGGCGATAACATCTATGCTGATGGCCCAATTCAATCTCAAGTAACCCTGGATAATGGCACAATTTGGCGCAACATCACCACACCAGAAAAATCGAAAGTTGCTGAAACTTTAACAGAGTTTCGTGGTAACTATCAATACAACTTGATGGATGAAAATATCAAGCGATTCAATGCCGAAGTGCCACTTTTAGCACAGTGGGACGACCACGAAGTAACGAATAACTGGTATCCTGGCGAAATCCTCAGTAATGTAGGCAGTGATGCTCGCTACACAGTCAAAGATGTTAACTTGTTGGCTCAACGGGCAAGACAAGCATTTTTGGAATATATGCCGATTGAGTATTACGATAATCCAGAAAGAACCAGAATTTACCGTTCCTTTGAGTATGGGTCATTGCTCGATATTTTTATGCTGGATGAACGCACCTATCGAGGGCCAAATTCTCCCAATAATCAGCCAGAACAAAGTCCAGCAACAGATTTTTTAAGCAGAAGACAAGTGCAGTGGCTAAAACGACAATTACTTTCATCCAAAGCCACTTGGAAAGTTATTGCCAGTGATATGCCTTTAGGGCTGATAGTGAGAGATGGTGCGACTGATTTTGAAGCTTGGGCGAATGGCGACGGCCCCGCTTTAGGCAGAGAATTAGAACTAGCAGATTTACTGCGGTTTATCAAAAACAGAAATATTCAGAATGTGGTGTGGTTTACGGCGGATGTTCATTACGCCGCAGCCCACTACTACGACCCCAATAAAGCCCAGTTTCAAGACTTTAAACCTTTCTGGGAGTTTGTCGCCGGGCCACTGAATGCAGGTACATTTGGGCCTAATCAATTAGAAAATACCTTCGGCCCACAGTTAGTATTTCAAAGCTTACCTGCGGGTACAAGAGCAAATCGACCCCCAAGCGAAGGGTTGCAATTCTTCGGCGCAGTCAAAATTAATGCCTCTACCAAAGTGATGACAGTATCTTTGCGGAATTTGGCTGGCGAAGTTGTTTACAGTGTAGATTTACCACCAGAGCAATATTAACTTTAGGGTGGGCAAACTTGCCCACCCATATTTTAAAATTGACATCAAGCCAATCAAACTTTCTTTTACCAAAAAGTCTCAATGGTACAGACCCCATCTAAACCCATGACTTTGGCGGAGTTTCTCAAGCTACCAGAAACTGAACCTGCTAGTGAATATATTGATGGGCAAATTATTCAAAAACCAATGCCACAAGGTAAGCACAGTACAATTCAAACCGAGTTCTCTACTAATGTCAACGTAGTTCTTAAACCTCGAAAGATTGCACGAGCCTTTTCAGAATTGCGTTGTACATTTGGTGGGCGCTCAATAGTACCAGATGTTTCTGTGTTTACTTGGGAGAGAATTCCCCGCGACGAAAAAGGCGAAATTGCAAATACCTTTTTAATAGTTCCTGACTGGACAATTGAGATTTTGTCACCTGATCAAAACCAAACAAAAGTCACCAAAAATATTTTACATTGCCTCAACTTTGGCACTCAAATGGGTTGGTTAATTGACCCCGGTGAGCAAACTGTCTTTGTTTATCTACCCAAGCAACAACCAGAGGTTTTTGACCTAGCAGAACAAAAACTTCCAGTTCCGTCTTTTGCTAATGAGCTAAATCTGCATCTAGGAACTTTGTTTGACTGGTTATTAGAATAACGAGTATTGTGATGTTTTGAGTGAAAATCCTCTTTATTATCTCAGGACTTACGCACAGTCCACGAAAATACGTAGACGCGATAGCGGCTTGCCGCAGGCTACCACAGAGACACAGAGAAATGAGAGTTTTAGAGGTTTTTGCGTCAGTCTTATATCTGTGTTAAAAAACAACCATAATACACAAATTAATATAAATTTAGCCGAAACAAACATGGTAAAAATAACAAACATCGAAATTAAAACTTCAAAAATCAAAATATCTAATGGTGAGTTAAAAATTGATGCTTATTTAGCTGAACCAGCACAAGCAGGAGTCTTTGGTGCTGTTATAGTTTTTCCCGAAATTTTTGGAGTTAATGGTAATATTCGGGATATTACCGAACTCATAGCAACGCAAGGATATGTAGCAGTAGCACCTGCAATGTATCAAAGAATTGCTCCGGGTTTTGAGGTTGACTATGGCCCTAATGATATTGGATATAGCCCAGAAGCTTATCAGCTTGGTTTACAATACTATCAACAAGTAAAGTATCAAGAAATTTTCAGCGATATTCAAGCCACGATCGCCTATCTTAAAACTTTACCCAATGTTAACGGAAGCAAAATTGGTGCTATTGGTTTTTGCTTTGGCGGTCATGTTGCTTATATGGCTGCAACTTTACCCGATATCAAAGCTACGGCTTCATTTTATGGTGGTGGGATTACCACTTCTAGTTATGGCGAAGAAACTCCCACTATTAATCGCACCTCCTCAATTAAAGGTACTATTTATACATTTTTTGGTAACAGAGATACCCTCATTTCCCAAACAGAAAACGAGCAAATTGAGGCAGAACTAAAAAAACATCAAATAAATCATCGTGTATTTCGATACGATGCAGGACATGGATTTTTCCACGGATTCTTTAAAGATAAGTACCCATTAATCGAACAGCACCCCAGTTACAATCCCGAAGCGGCTCCTCATGCTTGGCAACGTGTTTTAGAACTGTTTCAAAATCATTTAAACTGAGTTTTATGCTAGGCGATCGCATCTCATCAATATTTTAGTCTTGCCGCATCACTATTAAAAATTCCCTGCTTTGTGAATGTTGGTTAGGTTGTTACTTAGGGAAGTATAAGTATAAGGTAATGCTTTAGCTGCATATTTTATGCGTAAATAAGGCCCAACCAACCACTCATCACAATCAGGAGTATCTAATGCCGATTCCATTTATCCTTGGTGCAATTGCTCTAGGAACAGCTGCTTATGGAGCTATCAAAGGCACTGAAGGTGTCAGCAATATCAAAGAAGCAAATGATATTGGGAGTCGTTCTCAAAAGCGTCATGAGTCTAGTGTTACTCAACTAAAAGCAGACTGGGAAGCTACTCATAAATTAGCAGAAGAGTATGGTCAATTTCAGATGAATGTCAAAATACACACAATAGGCCGATTTGTAGCTTTTATTGAGCAACTTGGTCAACGTTCCTCTCAGGATATGCAGTTTTTAGAAGGGTTGGATGGAATATCAGTTCAGCAGATACAGCAGTATAAAGCTGACGCTATGGAAGCTGAACATTTTTTTAAAGGTGGTGTTAAGGCAGTCATCGCAGGAGCGGCGGCTGGTCAAGCTGCAACAAGTCTTGCTACATCTGTAGGAGTAGCAAGTACGGGAGCAGCCATTTCAGGGCTAAGTGGTGCAGCTGCTTGGAATGCGACTTTGGCGTGGCTTGGTGGTGGAGCATTAACAGCAGGTGGGGGTGGTATGTTTGTTGGGACTTTTGTACTAGGGGGAATTACAGTTGGGCCTGCCTTAGCAGTTACTGGCTTTGTACTTGCTGGTAAAGGTGAGGAGGCTTTAACAAAGGCTCGTGAGTATGAGGCTAAAGTTAACATTGAAATTGCCAAACTTGAAGCAGCTAGAGATTTTTTGGTACAAGTTAGACGACGAATGACTGAGTTAAGCAACTTGGTGGAAAATTTGAATAATCGCGCGATATTCAATCTAGAAGAGTTGGAATCTCTACCTTTTGAGCGCAATAGAGATGCTAGTAAGTTCCAACAGGTAGGGCTTTTAGTGAAAGCACTAGCAGAAATTATGAAAACTCCTGTTTTAGATAGCGAAGGGCAGCTAAATCCTGTTACTGCAACTATCCAAGCTAAATATCGTACTCTTGGAGGCAATTAGAAATGTCAGTAAAGAAAGTTACTACAGCAGTAGTCAAGGAATTTATAAATCCTGCTGAATGCTTACAACAAATGATGTCAGCTTACACGGATTACTTGACAATTGCTGAACAAGAAAAAACAAAGCGTAGAGAAATTGATGCTTGGGAAAAAGAAACAATTACCAAAATTAATGCCCAGCGAGACTTGCTTATGGCGTATTTGGAACGATCTTTTGATGAACGGGCAGAAAATTTTCGCTCTTTATTTGCTGTCGTTGATGGCGCGATCGCATCAGGTAACAATGAACAGTTAGCCCTTGCTTTAAATTCAATCACAGAGATAGCTAAATCTAGTCCATTTAAAGACTTAGCAAATTTAGCTTCCGTCCGTGCTGCACTTAATGACCCTAACCACGAATGGACATTTTAATTTTGCAGCTAAAGTAATTAGAGCTTACATACTATAGCTTTTGTAGAGATGCGACTCATCGTATCTCTATATTTTTATACTTATTTTTTGATGCGCTCAAGTTCTTCGCGCAAAACTCGCCGTAATGTTTCTTCTAAAGGTTCACGGCGCTGCTGAATGTATTCACGCAAAGCATCGTTGATTAAACTTTGATAATTTCCGCCACCTGCTAGGTGAACTTGTTCACGAAACCAAGTTAATATTTCATCATCTAAGCGAATTGTAATTCGAGTTTTACCTGGTGGTGTCGGCTCAATTGCGCCTCGTTTACCTTGACTAAAATCGTACTCAGTTTCCATTCTTTGCTTCCAATGTTGGATAAGCTTTGTGTGCTTCTGCATAAATCTTTAATGCCGCAGCCATCTGTTGTTGTGAGGTTTCCCCCTGTGATTGAAACCAAGCAAAAGTTTCAGGATCTATCTGAACTGTAATTTTTACATTTGAGTTAGGCATTCGTAATTGTGCTTTGGCAAAGAACTCATCTGACAAGGCTGGAATGTCTGAAGTGTCAATATCTTTGTCACTCATAGCATTGATTCTATCCCAATCAGTTCTTGAGGTATTGTTCATAGCGTTTTCTTGTAAAACTCATCCAATTAAACTCATTTATCTGCGTGCATCCGCGTGCATCGGCGGTTAATTTATCCCTCAAAAATCCTCATCATCCACGAAAAACTCCGCATCCTCTTCCAAGCGATTTTCCCCCGAACCAGCCAACCCCCACAGAGGTTGCAGCACAGCTACCCCAATTACGCCGATCGCAGCACTAAAAGCCAGAACTAAACCCACTGGTATTTGAATTGATTGAAAACTTAAAAACTTTAACGATACTGGCGTGGCATTTTGGACTGAAAGAATTGCGATCGCCACTATCCAAACAGCTACAACAACAGATATTAACAAATTAGAAATTGTCTTCATAAAAAATTACAAATCAAAACAAATGAACACAGACATTGATAAATCTTTATCTGTGTTCATCTGCGGTGGAAACTCTTATCCTAATTTAGCAATCGCACTCTCCATTACTTGCGCGATTTGGGAGAGTTTTTCGGGGCTGTTGGTTTCCATATAAACGCGCACCAGTGGTTCTGTTCCCGAAGGACGCAGTAACACCCAGCTACCTTCTTCTAGGTAAAGTTTAATGCCATCTTTCCGCCCGACTTCTTTGACTTTAATTCCCGCCACTTCTGAAGGGGGATTGTGGGTGTAGGAGTCGATAACGGCGGTTTTGTGGGCTTCGGTGAGGTGTAAGTCCAAACGATTGTTATACAAGGGGCCGTCAGCTTCCGCGATCGCTTCTTTGACAAGTTGACTCAGGGGTTTACCTTCGTAGGCGATCGCTTCGGCAACTAGCATATCTGCCAAAACACCATCTTTTTCGGGAATATGACCAATGACGCTTAAACCACCTGATTCTTCACCGCCAATCAAAACGGTGGTTTCCCGCATTTTTTCACCGATGTATTTGAAACCTACGGCTGTCTCATAAATTGGCAAACCATATTTAGCCGCCAAATTATCTAATAGGTGAGTTGTGGCGACAGTGCGGACAATTGCGCCGCTTTTGCCTTTATTTTTAATTAAATGCCTTGCTAACACCAACAACACCGTGTTAGGGGTGAGAACATTACCTTGTTCATCAACGATACCAAAGCGATCGCTATCGCCATCTGTTGCCAAACCTAAATCAGCGTGGTCGCGGCGTACAGCTTCTACTAACTCTTCTAGTTGTTCGCCTTTGGGTTCTGGCATTCCACCGCCAAATAATACATCTCGCCAAGTGTGGAAACTTTCTAATTCCACGCCACTTTGTTGCAAAACTTCATCTAAATAACCGCGAGATGTCGAATAAAGCGCATCATATTTAACTTTTAAATGGGCGCTTTTGATGCGTTCTACATCCAACAATGTGTAGATAAATTGCAAATAATCGGGTTTGGGGTCAAAAATAGAAATTGACCCGCTAGGGTTGTTACTAGGCAGATCATCCGCAGCACTTTCAATATTTGCCACAATAGTATCAGTGATTTCTGGAGTGGCAGGCCCGGCATAATCGGGGATATATTTAATTCCACAATATGGTGCAGGGTTATGGCTTGCTGTAAACATTAACGCCCCCGCCGAATTTAAGTGACGGGCGTTATAAGCAATTACTGGTGTGGGGCAATCTCGATCAGTAATTTTCACAGTCCAACCCAAATCTGCTAGGACTTGGGCGGCTGTGCGGGCAAACTGATCAGCTAAAAACCGCGTATCGTAAGCAATGAGAACTGGTCTATCTTTTGTGTAGGCTGTTTCGAGGTAACTTGCGATCGCTCTAGTGACTTTCCGCACATTGGGGAAAGTAAAATCATCAGCAATAATCCCTCGCCAACCATCAGTACCAAACTTGATTTTGCTGGAATTGCTAGTAACGCTCATTGTTGCCAATTTCTCCCGTCCATCTTCAGTAGTCTATTACGAAGCTTCCCGCAAAGCGTGCCTAGCCGCAAGTATCAAAAGAAGTTATGAGCAGCCAATTATGCTCAAATTTCTGCCCATTGTATTTTTTCTCACTGCTTGTTAGCGATGTCAACCCCCGACCGACCTTTTGTCAGTTATCACCTTTGGTCTTTAATTGCCCCAGCAATAGGACAAGAACGCTGGCATTGTCAGATGCGACGTGGGTTTATTAAAGCACGTCAACATGAACCCCAAGTTAAAGCACTGTTAACAAAGGCTACGGCACCGCAGCGGATTGGTATACTCGCCCAAAAAGGCGTTTATGAGTTTCATCATAATCGACATT
This sequence comes from Nostoc sp. FACHB-190, assembly GCF_014696905.1. Lineage (NCBI taxonomy): Bacteria > Bacillati > Cyanobacteriota > Cyanophyceae > Nostocales > Nostocaceae > Nostoc > Nostoc sp. FACHB-190. The sequence continues at coordinate 90,971 of NZ_JACJQW010000022.1, read as the reverse complement.
TGTTAAATAAAGCAGACGGTGTAGAAAAAGTTGCACAGTTGTTAAAACTCAACAATACTAGCTCGCAAGTGCAGCAGCGAGTTCTACAAATTTTGAAAAAGTATCAAAATGCACCTCTATTGAGAGGCAAAAATATTCTGCAATTAACTTCAGGTGATGAAGGTTTTCCCAAGCCGATTTTGATTGAACAAGGCGACTATTGTTTTCGCTTATATGCAGCTATGGACTGCATTTTTATTGATGGCGATCGCACTTTACATATTTTAGATTTCAAAACAGGTAAATCCGCTTTTGACCAACGACAAGCATTAGTTTATTTATTAGCGGTGCGTTATCTTTATCCTGGTAGACAAGCAGTCGCATCATTTTATAATTTGGAACTCGGTAAAAAATCCGATTTAATTAAAATCACAAACCATGAATTTGAAAATTTAAAATCTGAGTTAGCGATAATTGCTCATCAACATCAAGCTGATTTACATAAATATCACGAAAAAAACAGTAACTTCAGTAAAATCTTCCCTCCAAATCCTGGACAACACTGCCGATTTTGTCCCTTTAATTCAATTTGTGAATTTGCCGCCGTCAGTGCTTATTCTGATGTAGTAGTGCCGATTTGAGGCTAGGGGCTAGAGAATTAAATAGTTAACAAACATATCTCTACCTTGTCTACCTTGTCTACCTTGTCTACCTTGTCTACCTTGTCTCCCTTGTCTCCCTTGCCGAGATCAACCAATCTCTTTAAAATAAGATATATCAATATTGCCAAAATAAATAACCACAGCAATATTAACTTGTTCTAAAATCTTGACAAGCCACTTAATATCACTAGTATTTGCAGACTCATAGTGTTGAAATAAAATTGTTAATCGCTTTTCTAAATAAGGTTTGACTTTAGGACAAATCAAGACTATTTTCAATAATAATTCCGTTGTGATTAATGTACCTTGATTAGTAATCAAGTCAATCAAATTAAAATGTTGAATTGATAAATGACTTTCTACAATTAAAAAATTCAATAGCTGACTACAAATTCTCATAATTAAGAACTCATCAGGTTTTTGAGCATTAGCTTGTGGCAATGTATTTTTTAATTGTGTATGTAGCTTTTGCTGCCATTGGCGTTTTCCCGAACCGCCAGTAATTGAAGATATGAGATATTCATACAAATTATCTTTAAAATCACTTATAGAATTTACCTTTTGATTAGACTGTAAAAATTTTTGGGCTAACTCTTGGTATGTATAGTTACCTTCGACCTTACCAATCCAATGTTGCAGTGCTGTATGCAGATCGCGATCGCTCAATAATGTAGGATTATTCACAGGCCGTAAAATTCTCTCTGCTTCCTCTACAGAGGCTTTTTTGAGTATTTGATTGCGACGCACTTGATAAGTGACATATTTCGATAAATCAACTTCAAATTGCTTTTGTGCCTGCGCTTGGATTTGCTTAACGCGCCACTGATGTTCAAAGGTAGAATCATCACTAATCAAACAATGTTCATATAAATATGAGTAGCGCCCAATTAAAGAGATTAAAGCTTGAGGTTCAGGAGGCGTATTTTCCTCAATTGTTCTCGTCATCACTTCTACAAATCGCCGCAAAGTTAAATACTGTTCGCTGACGATAAACATTTGAATTAATTCCCGCAACTTCCTAATGTTGCGATAACGAAAACTTGTGGTTCTTGACCTCGTAGGTTCAGTAGCTAATAATTTGATTAATTCAGGAATTGCATAGTGCAGTTGCGGCTGCATGTGCCAGCGATTAATTAAAATATGGCAGCAACGATTAATAAAAAATTTAAACTCATGTACAGCAGTTTTAGATGCTGTAATTTTATCTAAGATTAATAATATTTCTGGTTCAGGATAATCTGCACCTTCAACAAATAAGGCACGACAACGTTCTAGCATTTCATTTGGCGATTTAACTTGTACCAAATGCAATAAATGTTGGTATATTTGTTTTTCTTCAGCATTTGACTGCGAATTATGTGTCAAATATGAAGGTACATAAGATTGTTGACTGGTGGCGACAAGATTACTACCAGCACCCTGCTGTTTGGGAATTTTTTGAGACTTGCGATTTATCCAATCATTCACTGGATTATTACCATTTTAAATTGGGTTGATAAATGCTATGGAATAAAGATTTTATTTGAAAAAACTCAATAAGGCTAGTACGACAAGGTAAAAGTAAAAAGGCTAAAGGAAAAAGTCAAAAGGAAAAAGAAATAATAGTGATAACACAAGCCTTTTAGCAATTCCTTATGGTCTGTTTATTTAAGCCGACCTGTACTAGTTTTTATATTTACCAATATCTTTAGGGAACTTCAGGAAAGTAAATCTCAATCTTATGATTGCTTTACGACTTCCGCCTTCCGACAACTGGCGGCTGAACTACATATATACAGGAAGACTATCCTAATTATTAATAGCTGTCTTGAGGGTGTATACGGTTTCTGCTATGTGGTTTGACTACAGAACCATATCCTTACTGTTACTGGGAAATATTGGTTTATTTAAGAATTGATGAATTGGGCTGTTAGGAATGGGTGTGGGATTGTGGGGGTATGAGGGTGTGAGGGTGTGGGGGTATGAGGGTGTGGGGGACAAGGGAGGGAAGGGGGACAAGGGAGACAAGGGGAAATTATTGTCATTTCTCCCCTACACCCTGCACCCTTAAACCCCTTCACCCTTTGCATGTACTTCCAGATCAAAAAGGTGGTAATTCTTGAAGAATTGTAAAGCGAATATGATTAATGGCTAAATCACCTATGGGAATATCTTCTTTTGTCAATCTAGTACCTTGACTGCTTAAGGTTTCAAAAGAGATACCTTTGCCAATTTCAATGTGATACCAGCACAAGCCCATAAAAAAGCGGGTGGGGTAAGGGCCTCCATATCCGACATCATCGGGGTTAGATTCCATTGGCAACCAGCCAAAGTTGGGGATATAAAATTCTAACCAGACGTGATTAAAATCGGGTTGTAATGGTACTTTTTGATGTTCGCCATAGGGAGGGCATTTATATCTGCCAACTGTGCGGCAAGGGATACCATTTAAACGGCACAAAGCCAGTAAAACACCGACGTACTCACCGCAAGAACCAACGCCCCGTTCTAAAACTATATCTGGGGTATCAATGTAGGGTTTAATGCCGTAAGACAACTCATCGTATACGTAGTTACGGATACTATACATTTTCCGTAGCAAGTTGGTTTCGGAAGCAACGGCATCACGGGCAGCATTGCGGACTATGGAAGTATCCATTGCCAAATCATCGTCATCCACCAAGTAGCGATTTTGAAACTCTGGGGAGAGTTCTGGTAAGTCTTCAGTATCTTTAGGGGTAATGCGATACTTGATTCCTCGTACTTCTAACAAAGCCTTCCAGCCAAATACATGGCGTTCGCCGGGGGCGAGGGCATCAAATTTAAATACTGCTACCCGTTGTCCATCAATGACTTCTTCGGTAAAAGGGATGCCAATTGGTTCAACGTGTTTAACTGTTTGGCGTTCGGTTTCGGAGGGTAAGGCGATGCGCCATTCTACATCCGGGAGGTACACTTCTTCTAAAGGTGCAATTTCCTCAGCGTAGGACATTTCAATCAGATAGCCATTTGATAGGGCGTAACGCTTATCTGGGTTGTAGTGGTAATAAAGTGGGTGAATGAAAGTCCGATCGCGGTAAGTTAATTCATGATTCGGGTCAGCATTGGGATTATCCCGAATATAAGGTTCCTCAGAAGCATAGGCGACATACAGAGTTTCCTTACCTTCATCATCTCGGTGTACTGCTATGCCTGTGGGTGAATCAAAAGGTGTTAGTACACTAAAATTAACTTCCCCTGTGGCTCGATCCATCGAGTAAACTGTTTGTTCAGTGCGATCGCAAATCCACAGCGTTTCTTGGGTGACTGCCAAATTTTCCACGCCCACCCCAGGCGCATAAAATTTCGTAATTTCTTTGCGTGTACTGCGGTCAAAAATCACAATGTAACCCAGCTTTTGACAGCTAACATACACCGTTGATTCCCACACAGCCACACCATTAGCCGTATATGGCAATGTGGCAAAATGTTCTAACCCCCAAGAACCCAGCTTTGATAAATAAATACTGTTACCACGAGTTACCCAGAGGGTATCTTCCCAAACTGCTAAACCAGTGACATCATTAAATTCCTTAACCTGGTGCGGATTGATGATTTTGCTGTTGTCAGACTCAGGATCAATCTCCAGTAGATGCCCTTTTGTACTGTCAATCGCAATGAGTGTATCTTTGATGAAAGCAATGCCACATAGGGAGGCAGCCGTAAGCGGTCGAATTGTCCTTTGCCCAAACATCTGGCTAGCAGTCTAATTAGGGAGTGCAAAATTTATATTAAGCATATATATTCCACGGTTTAGCACGCCAAGCATTAATTTTGCCATAACCTCCAGACATAACAACAAATTTTTTAGGGTAATAGTTTTTATAAAATGTTTTTTAAAATACTATAAACTACATAAAAATACATAGAATTATCACTTAAACCAAGTTAGCAAATGTCGAGAAACACATTTAAACTTGTACAAGTCATACCATGAGGAATTTGAGATTTTGGATGGAAATTACTGTCTCAGCCTGCCTTGAGGTTAGTCCATCTATGGTGATCATTTTTCCAATTGGTGTGAACAAGAACTTGAATATGACTTTGGTGGATGGTTTTATCGCCATCACTAAATTATGATCGAATTTTGTAACCTTTTCTGTAACCTAAACAATGTCTGCTAATTCTCTGCCTGAAAGTACCCCGATTTGGCATACTTTAGAAGTTGATAAAGCTCTAGACCTGCTGGATAGCAAGGCAGACAGTGGCTTAACACCCCAAGAAGTTGAACAACGGTTGCAAAAATACGGCACCAACGAGTTAGAAGAACATGGTGGTCGTAGTGCTTGGGACATACTGCTAGATCAGTTCAAGAACATTATGTTGTTGATGCTGATTGCTGTGGCTTTGATCTCTGGGTTTTTGGATTTTACGGCTTGGCAAGCTGGTCAACTCAAGCCAGGAGAAGTACCGTTTAAAGATACCGTGGCAATTATGGCCATTGTGATTTTGAATGGTATTTTGGGTTATGTCCAAGAAAGTCGCGCCGAACAAGCTTTAGCTGCACTTAAAAAGATGTCTTCGCCTTTAGTGCGCGTCCTTCGTAACAAAAAACTATTAGATGTGGCAGCTAAAGAAATCGTCCCAGGAGATATCATGCTGCTGGAAGCGGGAGTGCAGATAGCCGCAGATGGACGCTTAGTTGAACAGTCTAATTTACAAGTGCGAGAATCTGCACTCACAGGTGAAGCAGAAGCTGTCAACAAACAGGCCACTCTTCAACTACCTGAAGATACATCTTTAGGCGATCGCATCAACTTAGTTTTTCAAGGTACGGAAGTTGTTCAAGGACGCGCGAAAGTTCTGGTAACAAACACCGGGATGAAAACCGAACTCGGTAAAATTGCCACCATGTTGCAGTCGGTGGAAAGTGAACCCACACCTTTGCAACAGCGTATGACGCAACTGGGCAACGTCTTAGTTTCTGGTTCCTTGATTTTAGTAGCGATCGTTGTCATTGGTGGTGTCATTCAGGCCAGAGGTTTTAGCAATTTACAAGACCTACTAGAAGTTTCCTTGAGTATGGCGGTGGCGGTAGTACCTGAAGGTTTACCCGCCGTAATTACCGTGACCTTGGCATTAGGAACCCAGCGCATGGTACGCCGCAATGCCTTGATTCGCAAACTGCCAGCCGTGGAAACCTTGGGTTCTGTGACTACCATTTGTTCGGATAAAACCGGTACACTCACCCAAAACAAAATGGTGGTGCAATCAGTATTCACCAATAACAATACTTTTAGGGTCACAGGGGAAGGTTACGCACCTGTAGGTGACTTTCAATTAGACGGTCAAAAAATTTCCGTGGGCGACTTTCGGGAAATTCCGGCTTTATCCGTCGCCTGCGCCGTTTGTAATGACTCAGTATTACAAAAAGAAAAAGGTGAATGGGCAATTTTAGGCGACCCCACCGAAGGCGCATTGGTGACATTAGCAGGTAAAGCTGGGATTGAAAAAGACCAATGGAATAGTAAGTTACCCCGTGTCAGTGAATTTCCCTTCTCTTCCGAACGCAAACGGATGAGTGTGATTACCCAGGTGGAGGAAGTTGCAACCGGGGAAACATCCTTTACCAGTGTAGACCCAGCGATCGCAGGTTTGGTCAACTCTGAACCTTACCTAATGTTTACCAAAGGTTCACCAGAGTTAATTTTGGCACGTTGTACAGAAATTCGTTTGGGTACAAGTACCGCACCGCTAACAGAAGAACAACGCAGCAAAATTTTGGCAGCTAATGACCAAATGGCCAGTAAAGGTTTGCGGGTATTAGGCTTTTCCTATAAACCCCTCACCGAAGTTCCCCCAGAAGGCACAGATGAGGAATCTGAGACAAGCTTGGTGTGGTTGGGATTAGTCGGAATGCTGGATGCACCCAGACCAGAAGTTAGGGCAGCTGTGGCAGAATGTCGCCAAGCTGGTATTCGCCCAGTCATGATTACAGGCGACCATCAATTAACAGCCCGTGCGATCGCTATTGATTTAGGCATTGCCCAAGAAGGCGACCGTGTGCTGACTGGTCAAGAATTGCAACGGATGACTGACCAAGAACTAGAACAACAAGTTGATTTAGTCAGCATCTATGCCAGAGTTGCCCCAGAACACAAACTACGGATTGTCCAAGCATTACAACGCCGTGGTCGATTTGTGGCGATGACTGGCGATGGTGTCAATGATGCCCCAGCCCTCAAACAAGCAGACATCGGCATCGCAATGGGCATCACTGGTACTGATGTGAGTAAAGAAGCCAGCGACATGGTACTGCTGGATGACAACTTTGCCACCATTGTGGCGGCTACTAAAGAAGGTCGAGTAGTTTACACCAACATTCGCCGCTTTATTAAATATATTTTGGGCAGTAACATCGGTGAAGTTCTGACAATTGCGGCTGCACCAATTTTAGGTTTAGGTGGTGTCCCCCTCACACCCTTGCAGATTCTCTGGATGAACTTGGTCACAGATGGTTTACCAGCCTTAGCCTTGGCAGTTGAACCACCAGAACCGGATGTGATGCAGCGTCCGCCCTTCAGCCCCCGCGAAAGCATTTTTGCTAGAGGATTGGGTTCTTACATGATCCGTATTGGGATTGTGTTTGCGATTATTACAATCATCCTCATGGAATGGTCATACTTCCATGTGCAAACCGCAACCGGCGAGGGACTCGACCCAGAACGTTGGAAGACAATGGTATTTACTTCATTGTGTATTGCCCAGATGGGTCATGCGATCGCTATTCGTTCCAACAACCAGCTAACTATTGAGGTGAATCCTTGGTCTAATCCCTATGTGCTGGGTGCGGTTGTGGTGACAACGATATTACAACTGATGCTAATTTACGTACCACCCCTGCGGGCTTTCTTCGGTACTCATTGGCTACCTCCGGCTGAGTTAGCAATTTGTATTGGTTTTAGTGCCTTAATGTTTGTCTGGATTGAAGGCGAAAAAATCTTCTTCCGTTTTATGGGCAAGAAAACTGTTTAACAAGGTAAAAGGTAAAAGGTAAAAGTAAAAAGGAAAAACTATAGCGGTAGTCATATAGGTTAGGACATTTTGAAAGTTTGAATGTCAGGAATAATAAAACTGCTACCTCCTGCCTTCTGCCTCCTGCTATATTTACTTTTGCCTTTTACTTTTTGCCCTTTTACTTAAATTATGTATCTGAAAACTTTACACCTCAGACAATTTCGCAATTACCAAGACCAAAAAGTTGAGTTTAACGCTGCTAAAACAATTTTAGTGGGTAACAACGCTCAGGGTAAGTCGAATTTGTTAGAGGCGGTAGAGTTATTAGCCACATTGCGATCGCACCGAATGGCACGCGATCGGGATTTAATTCAAGATGCCACAGAATTTGCCCAAATCAATGCCAGCTTAGAACGAGACACAGGGATGAGTGATTTAACTTTAACTCTCCGTCGTAACGGTCGCCGCAGTGTGGCAATTAATGGTGAGATTGTGCGGCGACAAATGGATTTTTTAGGTGTCCTCAACGCCGTACAGTTTTCCAGTTTAGATTTAGAATTAGTCCGAGGTAGTCCGGAAGTCCGCCGCAACTGGTTGGATACTTTATTAATTCAACTTGAACCAGTTTATGCTCATATTTTGCAACAATATAACCAAGTATTACGCCAACGCAATGCCTTTCTAAAAAAACACCAAGACTCCCCACTCCCCAACTCACAACTTGCCCTCTGGGATGCACAATTAGCAACCACAGGTACAAGAGTTATTAGAAGACGCGATCGGGCGATTCAAAGATTAGCTCCCATTGCTGCGGCTTGGCACGCTAGTATTAGCGGTAGTACCGAAATCTTAGAAATTAAATATTCACCTAACATTCCTTTGGTGCAGCACCAACCAGAACAAGTCCAGCAAGCTTTCCTGAACAAAATTCAACAACGCGCTGTCGCCGAACTCTACCGAGGTACTACCCTTGTCGGCCCTCATCGTGACGAAGTAGAATTGACTATTAATCAAACGCCTGCTCGGCAATATGGTTCTCAGGGTCAGCAACGCACCTTAGTCTTAGCCTTAAAACTAGCAGAATTAGAGTTAATTGAAGAAGTCGTAAAAGAGCCACCATTGTTGTTGCTTGATGATGTTTTAGCGGAATTAGATCCATACCGTCAAAATCAATTGCTTGATGCGATTCAAGACCGTTTTCAAACTTTAATCACAACAACTCACTTAAGTTCTTTTGATGCTCAGTGGCTAAACTCTTCTCAAATTCTGTTTGTCAAGGCTGGAGAAATATCAATTAATTAGTCAATAGTCAATGCTCAACATGACAAATGACCAATGACCAATGAACCATGACATTTCAATTATGCAGCAAACTAATTATAAATTAGACCCTCAAGAAATTGCCTATTTAGGTGCATCATTAAGAGCAATTGAGCAAAAATTCATCAAACAAAGACGGCAAGAGGGTTATAAAAAAATTTGGTTTCAAGGTGAAGAACCTTATTTTGATGTTTTTTTTGAATTAGAGTATGACAAAATCATCTGGTTCCAATTTACCTTGCGGGGTAAAACAGTTTCTTGGGATATCCGCAAACCAGAACTGCAAACGGGTAATACCAATGAATTATGTGCTGATGATGTGAGTTTTTACGCCGCTAGTAAAACTATTGAAAATGACAATCACACAGATTGGGAATTTATATATTTAGCTAAATTAATTTTAGAAACTAGAGCCGAAGAAGAGATTTTTGCTCAAGCCTTGGCATTATTTCATAAATAATAAAATTTAGACAGTACAAAGCTTTTAACCCTGTTATCTGTCCCCTGCTATAATCTGTATTAATTCTTTTCTATTTTCTTAAATAGATTCAGTACTAAAATTGTCAATGTAGCTGCTATTAATCCTAATTGCCATAAGCCACAACCAGCCGCAATTCCTAGCGCAGCCGAAACCCAAATCGCTGCGGCTGATGTCAGTCCGTGAACTTCCAGATGCTGCGATTGTTGCGAAGATTCGCGGATAATTTCTCCCGCACCCAAAAATCCAACACCTGCGGCAATACCTTGAATGACACGACTTAAAGCATCGGCGCTAGGTTCTGATATCCCTGTTTGCAAAGGAATAAGAGTAAACAAGGCAGAACCCAAACTTACAAGTATATGAGTTCTTAAGCCTGCTGGTTTACGTCTAATTTGACGTTCAATGCCAATAATTGCACCAAATAACAAAGCTAGGCACAGTCTAAACAAAATATTCAACCAATCATTGGGTAACAAGTAGTAAGTATTTAACAATTTTGTTTTAAAATATATAAAAAGTAATATATGCTACTTTAACTTAAAAATATATCCATTGAGTTTACTCAAGATAACTAAGTTAAATATATTTTAATGAGATTTTTTTGTCATAACTTAATAGGTATTTATATCAGGGAAAGGTGCTGAGGATAAATTATTTTATGCAAAGATAGAACTAATATTTAATTTCGGAAAAAACAGTACACACCAAAAATACTCTTTCCTCTCTCCCTATTACCTACTCCCAGCCTGTACAGGTAATTTCAGAAATCAAACCAGATAATAGTAAATTGATCCGCTAATCATGGTAATTATCGATGATAAACTGCATTTAGCTTAGTGTAGTTTGAGGCAGATAATATGGAATTGTGAGGAAAATTTATGGCAATATTAATAAACTAGACTAACAGTGTAGTGTTCCAAGTGATGGACTAGCTATTTGAGTGTTAAAACAGACGAATAAGCACCTAGACCCGACGAATGGAATTCGCGGCTATAAAAACGAAGTCCGCACTTCGACAAGCTCAGTGACCACCTACGCGGACTAACTTAAAATCAAGGGTTTGGTGTGCAAGATGTAAAACAAGAAATATTAACTAACCAAGGGGTGAGATGATTGCCAAACAGCATTGAATGAGAACTTAAACTCATAACTAAGTCAAACTAATTTTCAATAATCAAATGGAAAGAATCTCTCTCGGCAGATAATTTATGCAATAGCCTGGAAGTATTTACCGAGAGCAAAGCCTGTAGTGGCAAATTGACAAATCATTAAAAATGAAGTGAGTGGAAAAAGTCTACTGGCTTGACCAAATTAAACTACAAGACCGCGCCAAAGTAGGCGACAAAGCATTTTATTTAAGCAAAATGATGCAGCGTGGCTACCCTGTGGTGCCTGGTTTTGTGATTTCAGCAGAAGTTTTGCGGCAATTTTTAGAAACTATCAACAGTTCAGAATCTTTAGTTGCAGACTTACCTGATTCTTCATTGCACCTTGATGTAGCTAATTGGCGACAACTTCAGCAGGTGGCTAGTCGTTTGCGTCAAGAAATCATTGCGGCAAATGTACCATCACAGTGGGTAAGTACAATTTTTGCTGCGACAAAAGAATGGCAAACTAAATATTTGATTTTGCAACCCACATTATCAGTTTTCAATGTTAGCCAAGATATCGGAAATATATCTGGGTTACTAGAGCCAATCTTTTGTGGTTGTGATGAAGATGCGATCGCTTTAGGATTGAAGCGAGTTTGGAATCAGTTATTTCGCGCTAGAAGCTTATTGTATTGGCAACGCCAGGGAATTGATCTGCAAAATGTGAATTTGGCGGTGTTAGTACAACCAATGCAAAATGCGATCGCCAGTGGTTCACTTCATGCTAACGCCTCTGGATGGACAATTGAAGCTACTTGGGGATTAGGAGTAGCCCTCACCAGAGGAGAAGTTTTGCCGGATGTTTACTACGTTCAGCCAGAAACAGGTATTGTTCTAGAACGACATTTAGGAAATAAACTGCTGGCTTATCGTCTAGATGATGAGATAAGTGCAACTACGCAACCACAACTCCAATCAATACTCACTGATGAAAACAACAGTTTAGTTGCTTATTTACTTTCTGAAGAATCACAAAAACAATATGCTTTGCCAGAGGCGAGTGTGCCACAGATCATCGCTTTGGGAAATCAGTTGGTCAGTGAACTGGGAAAAACTTTTACTGTCCAGTGGAGTATTACGGAAATCGATACAGTTTCCCATCTCCAAATCACCGAAGTTAATACTCCCTTAGCACCAGTTCCTCACTTAAAGTTAATCAAAGGTTTGGGTGCAGCCACAGGTAAAGTCACGGCTAGTGCTTATGTGATTAATTCTCTCCAAAAACCTGAACAAATACCCGAAGGAGTCGTGCTTGTCGTCCCGACGATCGCACCTGATTGGTTAGCGTTAATGCAAAAAGTTGTGGCGATTGTGACAGTGCAAGGTGGTTTGACTAGTCATGCTGCAATATTATCCAGAGAATTAGGCATTCCCGCAGTTGTGAGTGCAAAAGATGCTACAGTCTTAATTCAAACCGGAGAAAAATTGCTAGTAGATGGCGATAGGGGAGAAATTTATCGCCTCAGAGACAGCAAAGCCAAAAATCAAGAAAATCCAGAAATTAGTTTTCCTGTTCCTTCTGTTTCACCCAATCATTCACATCTTAGTTCGCAGCCGCCCATGATTGCTACTCAACTAATGGTGAATCTGAGTCAGCCTAATTTAATCGAGCGATCGCAGACCTTACCTGTCGATGGTGTAGGATTGTTACGCTCGGAATTAATGCTGTTGAATATTTTGGAAGGACAAGACCCCCATAATTGGATTATGAGTGGTCGTCGCTCAGAATTGTTGGAGTTGTGGACACAGCAGGTTATTAATTTTGTACGTGCTTTTACGCCCCGTCCAGTATTTTATCGCTCCCTTGATTGGCGATTTTCGGAGTTTTCATCAACATATAATCCATCATCTGCAACCCATTCGATTTTGGGCGATCGCGGCACATTGAGTTATATTAACAACCCTGCCGTTTTTGATTTGGAACTCACAGCTTTACTGAATGTCCAAAAAGCAGGTTATAGCAATCTGCGGTTATTGTTACCCTTTGTGCGGAGTGTGGCTGAGTTTAGCTTTTGTCGCCAGAAAGTTGAGCAAATCGGCTTAACCCAAATGTCGCAGTTTCAATTGTGGATTATGGCAGAAGTGCCTAGTGTATTATTTTTACTGCCAGAATATGTCAAAGCTGGAGTAGCCGGAATTTCCATTGGGACAAATGACTTAACACAACTGTTGTTAGGCGTAGATCGAGAACAAGGACAACTCACAAAAATCTTTGATGAACGCCACCCAGCCGTGATGGGTGCGATCGCTCAATTAATCCAAATGGCGAAAAATGCCGACATCCCCTGTGCAATCTGCGGTCAAGCACCAGCATTGTATCCTGAAATCATCGACAAACTAGTAGAATGGGGCATTACCTCAATTTCCGTCGAACCAGAAGCAGTGGAACGAACACATTATGCGATCGCCCGTGCTGAACATCGGTTAATTTTAGCAGCAGCACGGCGAACAATTCATTGAAAGCCATAAACCCTAGCCTCTAACCTCTATCAACTTGTACTGCACTCAACCAAGAAACGCTGTAAAATTACTTCACATACCCAGTTTCACGCAGAAACTTGCGTAAATCGGCAAAATATTGAGCGCGATCGCTTTTTGTATAAGCTTGTCGGACTCGTTTCCAACCATCTTCTCCTTGACCCAGCAAATATTTATCAGCCAAATACGCAGCTAAAAATCCTCTACCGTCATCACCTTGCTGGCGAATCTCGGTGTAAGTTTTCCATAACTCAGAAGCGTGACTGTAAATTAACTTGGGATAGCGACGAGTCACATCAACCATTTTGCCTTGGCGATATTGCCAAATTTGCAACGGATAAGCAGAAGCAGCATAAGCTGTAAAAGAGTATGCAAAGCGATCGTCTCGACTCTCAAGTTCGATAATGCCATCTTTATCAAAATCCTGAAACCGATACGCCCCATTACCCCAGTCTTGGCGAATTTGAGTATACTTTTGAGATTTTTTGTCGTAGCGGTAAATCAACGAATAAGTACAACAATGTGCGCCACCTGTAAAGAAATCGGCAATTACCTCTGGTTCTTTGTCACCGTCTAAATCTAGTATGGGTAACTTCTCTTCTTTCTCATATATCCCGCCAACAGGACGATCATATTCACTTTCTTGGGGCAGTTTTTGATCTAAAACCACTTTACCTGCGCGGCTAATTTGCAAACGCACATTTTTATATTGATATTCCTCTGGTTTCTCATAAGAGATTTCTGCACGCACATTACCTGATTCCCCAACAATAGTTGCAGCACTACTAGGCTGGGTGACTACAGCAATTTGACTTAAAACAGCTAAACCGATCAAAGATTGACTCAGCACAGCGCGAAAATTCTTCAGCATAAGTGTTGTATATAGCTTGTTCAACTTTATACAACACTACAAAAATCATCAATATCGGAAAATTGCCGCTACTTGTAACTGACTTGGCATTTTTTCTGGTTCCACCGCATAAACCCTACCGCCGTTAATAATCGTATGAATCGCAGCAAAATCTAACAAATCTTGATCATCTGCGTCTGGTTCTGGGTGGATATCTAAATTCATCGTTTCTGGGTCAAACTTACCCCAAATTTGTTGTCCTACAGGAACAAACAAAGAATCAACTCTTTGGTAATAAGTCGCAGCCAAAATTTCCTTGAGATTACTAGAAGCTGTACCCGTTCCTTCCCCCAGCAGTTGTTGAAAAAGCTCCATTGCTTGCTGTTCCGACTCATAAAATAGCGGCTCGACAATTTCCCACGCATCCGCGTGTAATTCCTCAACTTGGAAAAGCTCTGGTCTGCGGGTGATACCTTGTTCTAGTAAATTGTGATAACTGTTAGCTTGGCGATAAATGGGATGCAGATAATCTACTCCCGCCAAAATTAGTGGTGCTGTTTCTTCGCGGAGTTTTTCGTGCAGTTCTGCATCGACTAGATGAAAGTATTGCAGGATACCTTCTTGGTGTTGATCTCGGTCTGGGCTTCCTTGGCCGTGGAATGCACCTGGTTGGGAACGGGAGAAAGGATTTGAGCTGCTACCTTTTTTTGTAGCGATGCGAAACTGACCTTCTTTAGAGGTTTCGTCGTATAACAGAGCTTCATCAAGACTTTTGGGCAGATTTTCGATTTCTACCTCCTGCAAGCCAGAGCGCGTACCTGCAAAAAATTTCAAATCTTGTTGGCTTAAAGCCAGAACATAGAATTTACCATCATGATTAATTAAAGGTAGTAATGGCTTGATATGGAAGCGATCGCTCACAACTACCAATTCTGGAAACTCCGTTGGTAACTGATAATAACGAAATACTCCTGGTGCAATCAAAATCGCTAAACCTTGGTCTTGATTTTCCCAAAATTCCCCTGTATCCAGTTCCATTGCTGGCTGAAGCAACTCATTAGCCTCGCCTTCGTTCATTTCCATTGCTTCTAAACGGCTTTGTGCTTCCCGGATGAGATTTTTAAAGCGAATTGGATTTTGTCGAATCTCTGGCCCGGCTTTTTGCATCGGCATATATAGAGAAATACAGGGCTTATGAGTATGTTCAGTTAAAATTTTTAGCTCATCAATAGATAATAGTGCCATATTATAAAACTCCTATCCACAGAAATCTAAATTGCATCATCTAGATTTATTTCAGAACTAGACACTAAAAATTTCATCTTTCTTTTGATAAAAAATACCTCCAAACCCACCATTCTTGAGAGAGATATAGCAGTCCTAAATCGTTCGTGAACAAAAAGATCCCCGACTTCTTTGAGAAGTCGGGGATCTAAAAAAAATACGCCATTTTCTGACGTATTAATTAAAATTGTTATGTAAATATTTGAACTAAAGTTTCTGATTATCCAACATTCGGTGTATCAGTATTAGCTGAATTTGAGTTAACTACCATTCTTTGTGGTGTTTGATTCACAAAACCCAAACTCACTCGTTTCATCAGCCAGTGCAACCCCAGCAGAATCACAAATGTAATAGTGATAATCACTAAAGGCTGTTTACCCACAAGTTCTTCTACACCTTTAGTTAATAAAGCATCCGGTTGGGTAATAAAATCCCAACTGTTGAAACGCAGAAATCTTCCCCAATAAATCCCGATAGCACAAAGAGCATGAGTAATTAACTCAACTCTAAAAATCCAGTGACTTTTGCCAATGCGGTGTAAATAGTATCCCAAATTAATTAAAGAGATGACATAAGCTTCAAACCCGGCAAAAATTACCAAAAAATAAACGGGAATTAGTACTAAAGTAATCATCCACACTGATTGAATTGTCCGAATATCGTCGATCAGGTGAATAATATCGGTTAATAAATAAGGCGCATTTGGCAAGAAAGCATAAAATACGATAAATCCCAACCACCAAACCCAAGAACGTCCCTTGTGAGTACGGAACAACCAAACACTTAAAGCCAAAGGTATGAAAGCCAGAAACAGGTTCCACGTCATCCAATTCATGTTGATTCGCAAGACCTGTAAAACCCTGACTATCAATTCAATCAATTCCTGTTTCATAAATGCTCGCTTGCCAGATGTGTGATTGATGTAGTTTTGTTGTATAGCATTAACTACTGTGGTTGACTGATCAGTTGGGTAGAAATAAGCGGGGTAATTTTTTGTATGTTCTTTGTCAGGTTGTGAAAATCTGACAGTGGATAACGCGATGTGCAACTTATTCTTGAAACCCCTCTCCAAACCTCTCCCCGAAGCGGAG
Source organism: Nostoc sp. FACHB-190 (assembly GCF_014696905.1). Classification (NCBI taxonomy): domain Bacteria; kingdom Bacillati; phylum Cyanobacteriota; class Cyanophyceae; order Nostocales; family Nostocaceae; genus Nostoc; species Nostoc sp. FACHB-190. The sequence goes on along the minus strand of NZ_JACJQW010000022.1, from coordinate 74,700 downwards.
AGAGGCTTTGAATCTTGCTCCCCTTCCCTACAAGGGAAGGGGTTGGGGGTTAGGTTTGAGAGAAAGTTGCACACGGCGTTGGATAGATAAACCTACCATCCCTGATTAATGGCTTGGGTGCTGTTTATCCAGGTTGACCCATATCAGAGTTCACACTTTTTGTACCAGTATAACCAGAAAATTATTAAGGGCATATTTAGCAGAAATCTGGAAGTATGAGCCGCAAAACTGCCGCTCAAACTCCCAGTATAGTTTTTGCTCTAGGAGGTCGTATTTTTGTAGTCGTGGTCTAGATACAATCTCCTCTGAGCCAATTCCCGAAAAATGGAAAACTTAATATTTACAGAACTTACGCAAAAAATTATCTGTTCAGAATGGGTGTAAGGGTCTGAGGGTATAGGGGTATACGGGTTTTGAACACCCCTACCTCAAACCCTTGATTTCTCAAGTCCTAATTTAGAGCGGTAGTCGCAGAGGTTAGGACATTTTGCTTTTACCTCCTGCCTCCTGGTCACTGAGCGCAGTCGAAGTGTGCCTTCTGCCTTCTGCTCCCCTACCATACCAGCAACTAACGCACTAAAACGCGACTGCGGGGGCCAATTGCTTGTTTAGTTGCAGTTACTTGGGGGCGACAATTCGTAGAATCATCGTGACAAATCTTAGGGGCGACAGGAGAAACTTCTAAACTGACAGGATTAGCTGTGGGAGAAGAACCACTGCTGAATTCCATATTGGAGTCAGTGGAAGGCGATGGACTCGATTGACCAGATGTCCCTCCAAGATTAGATGTTATGGGAGTCGTGGCGATCGCACCACTATCTACTGATACAGGAATCGGTGTACTGGGTGTAGAAGTTGGAGGGTTATTGACGCTGGGTGGAGTGGGAGTTGTGGGAGTCGTCCCACCACCAGAATTAATCAGGGTAGCGTCAGCAGGTACGGTAATTGTCAACCTCACCAAAGGAGTATTTTTCATTTCGTAAGGTGTTGGATCTGGCTTAGTACCGGGAATATCAGACTTATAATCAAAGACTGTGGGACTTTCGCCACCATTGCGATCGCTATATCTTGGCCCTTGGCCGTTTAACTGAAAAGTACCTTGATATTGTTTACCTGTTTGGGGGTCGGTGACAATCCCCGTATAGAAAGCTTTGGCAAACCCAAATTCATCTTGTATGACACCTTGAAAGGAAACATTGGGGATTTTTCCTTGATAAGTAAAGGGTGTCAATTGACCACCAGACAGCGCCGGCGAAGTCAAAACCCCATTAAAAGAAATCACCGGAATGCCTTTAAAATCCACAAAGTAATGTAAACTGCCATCTGTGCGAGTTTCAACTTTGACATAATCTGACTTATAAACTGGCACGTAATTAGGATTGCTTTGAGAACCGATATTACGTTGATACACACCTTGAGAGTCCGTATCAATGCGAGTCACCCTACTATTAAAGTTAGGGTTGAAACTCGGTAGTTCCAAGGTTCCTGAAATTCTACCAGTGCTTTGAATGGTAATTTGAGCAGAAGCACCGCCACCAGTCAACCCAAGCAAAACTGCGGCTAAACTACCACTACCTACAACTGCACAGCTAATCTTTTTTGCTGATGAATTGAATTGCATGAAAAATTTGCTCCTTATTTCCTGATCAAAAACAACACGCATTAGGCTTCTACTGCGTGATCAAAAAGTCGAAATATAAATTTGGATATGTGGGAAGATTGCTGACAGTCAAAGGTAGTAAGACAACACAGCAGGGGGTTTCGCCCCTTGTGATTACATTTACATGGTTACGGAATTAAAACCGGAAAGCTGCTCTTAATGCGCCCACTATCAAAGTGTCGTTAGCAGCATTATGATCAGGATTAAAAACAACTAATAAGCCCGGTGTGAGGGAAAGACGGTCATTGAGTTGGGCGCGATAAAAAAGTTCTACATGCAGTGATGTATCGCTACGTCCCCCTGGCGTTCCCCCATTTGAAAAGTTGGGAAAATTGTAGCCATCAGGTAAGTTACTAGCAGTAATTTTGGGGGGTTGTCCCACTAAAATACCGCCGAGATTTCCCGCTTTACCTAAATTTGGTAAGGCTGCAAATACCATCCAATTAGTAGTTTCTACACTACCAGAGAGGTTAGCTGGTTTTGAAGTAGAAAAACCACCCCAACCGCCCAACTGTAAATTATCATTTAAACGCCATGCCACAGTTGCACCAACCGCATGGGTATTAAAAGCTGTAGTGGGTGCAAATGGCGAAATTAATTGCGCGTCACCAATGCCAGTACCGAGTAAATCATTGGGGGAGTGGGAATATATGTAATGTACGCCGACATCTAGATTGTCGGTGGGTGCGAGAGTGAGTTGTGCGCCTGCGCTATATCTACCACCAAATAAGCCAGCTAAATTGGCATTTCCGGGAAAACTGGGGATTTCCGAACTGTACACACCTTGAAGACTGATGCGATCGCTAATTTCCCAGTCAAAACCTATACCACCAGTCCCATTCCCAATATTTAAAATCGGATTTCGCTGACCAAATTGTGAAATTGCCCCATCTCCAGAACCTTCTAACGGGTTAATTCCACGAAAAGTTGTAGCAGCATTCACCCCAGTCGAACCCACCACAACTCCTAAATTATCTGCCAGTAAAAATCGATAAGATAAATCATTAATAACTACTCTATTTTCAGTATTTGATTCAAAACTCAAGCGCCCCATATTATGAGAAATTAACGAGGCATTAGAACCTAAATTTCCTGCCGATAGCCCTGTAATTAATAAATCTTTTCCGGTAAATGATGTTGCTAAAGTTAACTGGACACTATTTGTAAAAGTTAGATTAGTTTTACCTTGCCGTTCTGGCACACCATCTCTAGGAAATAAATCCACATTAGTTGTATTTGTACCTTGAAGACTAAAAATAGCTTGACCAAATAATCGAGTTGTAGTAGAAAACTGATGAGCTTTTAATTCAATATTTTTATTTTCTAAAACATCAACACGTTGCGCTATTTCCTGTAATTCTTTTTGAAATGCACTTTGTAATCTTTGGATTTGGTCTAAGTCTGCTTGACTAATAGTATTACTTTGAGTTTTAGCAATTAATTCTTGAATTTGATTCAGACAAATATTTAAACTATGAGCAAATTCATAACGATTGACAGCACTATTACCCAAATACTTGCTGTTGCTATTTCCTGCAATACAGCCATAACGCTCAACTAAAGACTGTAAAGCACTAAAAGCCCAGTCATTTGGTTGGACATCATCTAATTGCGATACCGATGTTACTTGAGACATCTGATCATCTGATTCAGCAGTGTCAGAAAACTCTGGTGCTGCGGGAGATTCTGGAGAAATTGGGAGTTGAACTGCTGGTGAAATTTCTGGTGGAGTTTCTACTGGAATTTGCGAATCTTGGGAACTAGTATTTTGAGGGATTTTATTCAGTAGATTTTGATACTGCTGATTTACAGGCGCAGTCATAGCCTCGGAAGTACTATCCGGCGGCATAAATTCCGGTGGAGTAATTTCCGCAGGTGGAGAAATTTCTGATAAATTCTCGGTTTTTATCTGCTGTATTTCTGTGTCTGACTGAACTACAGGCGGTTCTGGTAAATTGTTGGGTGGAGATGTTTGCCCGGCTGTCAATACGCCTAGCATCAGTAGACTTAGGTCGCTCATGGTATATCTGTTGACTAACACCAATATTTCTTTTGACAAAGTTTTTTGGTGTTCTTCAGGATATTTCTGTATAAAAAGTTATAAAAAGTCTGAAGTATCAAAAGAGGGAGGGGGAATTGAGGAAATATTTTCCCCCTTGCTCCCCGCTCCCTGCTCCTTGTCCTCTTCTCTCTGTTCCCTCTTATTCCGACTGGCTACAGTATTTATTCAGATCATTCATTAAAGTATCTGATTCTTTACCAGCAGTTTTAGCAACTGCGCTTAAAGCGGTATCAATGTCAGTTCTGGCTTTTTTGATTTTTTCTCTACCAGTTGGTGAAGCTTCGGCTGTTTTCGCAGCAGCCAAAGCTTTAGCAGCCTTAGCAATACCATTACTGAGGTTATCAAATACCTTTTGAAAACGACTTTGATATTCTTTGAGTTTGGGATCTGCCAATTTTAATTCTTCTAAAGATGTATTAATCGCTTCTAAATCTTTAGATAGTTGCAAGCTAGTAACTGCTTGCTTACCTTTATTTTGATCAATAAGAGCATTTCCTTCGTTCACGACTTGAATTAGTCGCTGACATTGGGAGGTTTTATTTTCACAACCAGTAACTAATAAAGCGAGACTAAGACTCACACTAGTAATAAAACTATACTTACGCCACACAGAGATTCATACCCCACCAGCTGTAAAATCCAGACAATCGTAACTAATAATTTCCTCAATTGTGGGAAGTGTTGCGTTAATTTCCGTAAAAAAACTGTGATAATTAATGCCAGTTCTATAGGCGATTTTTACTGGGGATAACAATCATAGCAAAATAAGGTACTTCCGCCGGATTAACTTCATCTAGGGGGACGATTCTTTGCTGTGTCATGGTTGCCCGTTCAATATATAGTGCGCGTGATGCCAGTCCTAATTGATGTAAGATATTGCGTACTTTGGTAAAGTGGCGGCCTAGTTTCATAATTGCGGCGGCATCGGTGGCTAGTAGTTGGGTGATGAGTTCTTCGGCTGGGAGTGGGGCTGGTAAAACTGTCAGAATATCGTTGTAGTAGGTGAAGGGTACGCCTAAAGCCACGGGACAAGCCATAAGAGAGGAAACGCCAGGAACAACTTCTGTATGGTAATGCTCAGATAAGCGTGTGTATACATACATAAATGAACCGTAGAAAAACGGATCGCCTTCACACAGCACGACAACATCACGTCCAGCAGCGAGGTGTTGGGCTATTGGTTCAACTTCTTGGTCGTAAATGGCTTTGGCTTTTTCTGGTTCTAGGGCGCGGGGGAGGTGAAAGGCGACTTCGGTTTGGTTGCCTGTTAAATATTGGGAAACGATCGCCCGCGCTATACTTTCTTTATCGGTGGCTGATTGATAGGCAATTACAGGTGCAGTCTGCAATAACCGCAGTGCTTTAATCGTCAACAGTTCGGGGTCGCCAGGGCCGACACCAACTCCATACAAACGGCCTTTGGTTGTCATGATTATTCTTCCTCCGTTGCCAAGGCGTTAACTGCGGCGGCGGCGATCGCACTGCCACCCCGCCGACCATATAATGTCATAAATGGTACATTCCGGCTATCTGCTGCTAAGGCGGCTTTTGATTCGGCTGCACCAACAAATCCCACAGGGAAACCCAAAATCACGGCAGGTTTCGGCGCTCCTTCATCCAGCATTTCGAGTAACCTAAATAGTGCGGTGGGTGCATTACCAATGGCTATAACTGAATTTTCTAGATGCGATCGCCATAATTCTAAAGCGGCGGCTGACCTTGTATTACCAAGTTTTTGGGCGAGTTCTGGGACTTCGGGATAATTCAGGGTGCAGATAACTTCGTTATTGGCTGGTAGTCGCCGCCGCGTAACTCCTTCCGCCACCATCCGACAATCGCATAAAATTGGTGCGCCAGCTTTGAGGGCGGCGCGTGCTGATTGTACTGCTGTGGGTGAATATCCCAAGTCAGTTACAATATCCGTCATTCCACAGGCATGAATTAGACGTACAGCTACTTTTGCTACATCTGGTGGCAGGGCATCTAAGTTAGCTTCTGACCGAATGATCGAAAAAGAATTACGGTAAATTTCGTTAGCGTTGCGGATATAGTCGGACATTTTTTGGTTATAAACAGCAGGTTACAGGGGACAGGTGATAGGTGATAGGTGATTTGTACATTTGTTATCTAAAGTTTGATTGTTTACTGATATGGGAGTTACACAAAATTATGAAAGAACGAACCGCAAAGGACGCAAAGGACACGAAGTTATAAGAGTTTGAGAGAGTTAGGACTTACGCACAGGTTAGGGAAAAACAAACCACAGAGGCGCAGAGGTCACAGAGGAATGAGAGTTTGAGAGAGTTATTGAGTAAGTCTTATTAATACTTAAGGAGTCAGTTGACAAGAATCATGTTTTGATGGTGCAAGGACGTAACTCTTTTAATCGGTTAGTACCATAACGATTGACAAATTCTCCAAAAGATTCTTCGGAATTAAGGCTGTGAATTTTATAGATTTTGAGCATTTGTTCAATAATTACGGGTAATTCTGTAAAACTTACATCTTGATAGATTTTCTGACCGAATTGTTCGAGACTATCACGATCGCCGACATAAATGTGATAACTTTCTATGTTGCGATCGCTCACACCCAGTAAAGTGATGTCACCTGTGTGATGTTGGGCGCAAGATTTTGCACAGCCGCTAAAGTGAATGTTAATCGGGCGATTTAGCTGAACACGATTTTTGAGATAATCGGCTAATGCTAAAGCATGACTTTTAGTATCGGTAGCCGAAGCCGCACAACCGCGTTTACCAGAACAAGCAACTAATGTACTTTGAATATTAGTGACGGTGAAATCTAAGCCTAAGTTAGTTAGGTGATTTTGAACATCAATAACGCACTGTTGGGGAATATCCGTGATGAGTAAATTTTGCCAAGGTGTGAGTCTGATGGTTCCACTACCATATTTTGCTGCTAAATTGCCCAAACGCCGCAACTGCTGACTTGTTAACCGACCAAGGGGTAAGACGACACCAATATAAAACAAATTTTCTTGGCGTTGGGGATGAATCCCAATATGCCAGAAACCTGCTTCCTTTATTGTTGGGGAAGGTTGAGAACGCTGCAAAGTAAAACTTAAACGCTGTTCAACTTGCTGAAGATAATTTTCCCATCCCAAACTGTTGATAACTGCTTGTAACCGTGGCTTGCGCCTAAGTTGAATATCAGTATGCTTTAAATAAACATCTGCTAAAGCTGCCAAAACAGACAAACATTGTTCTGGTAACAATATAATTCCTGTATTGATGGGTGGTTGGCTTTTGATGAAACTTAGATATAAGCAGAAGTAAACTTGAGTGTCGATTAACTCAGCCCTCAACAGGATATCATTGAGGCGATCGCTTACCGAAACTTTCCCACCGCCATCAAAGCAAACACTAAACTTAGCTGAGAGTGCTGATAGTTCCGAATGTGCTGCTAAATAAGCATCCCAGCTTTGAATTAAAGGGCGAGTATCGATTAATTCTTCTGGGTCGATACCTGCTGTTGGGCTAGTCATAATATTACGGATGTGGTCTATAGCCGAATTGTGAGACCCTATACCCAAATTTTGCAGGTGTTGTAAAACTTCGCTGCTGATACCCTGGCTAATTTCTCTGATTTGCAGGTTGGCGCGATTTGTGACATCCACATAACCACCACCTTGCATATCTGCAATCTGTGCGATCGCCTGACATTGTTTACTATTAAGTATCCCTCCTGGTATTCTCAGGCGAGATAAAATTCCATCTTGAGCAGATGTAGCGTAGAATAACCCCGGACAGGCTGTAAATCCCGAAACCAACGTCTCAACTCCTTCTCTGTGCAACGCAGAGAGTAGATCATCATGTCTTATAGACACACCCGGAGTTGGCATTCTGACTTGGGATTTCCCTTCACAGCTGCGGCACAGTCCCGGAATTTCACCGGAGTTTCCCAACTCCAAGTCTTAGTAATTTACCATGAGACCGTCTTCGCCATACTCTATGCTTCACATTTTTTTCATCAATGATTGGTGAATAATTACAGATCCCCGACTTCTTAAAGAAGTCGGGGATCTTAGCCGTGCAATTTTCGTACATCAAATATGATTGTATAAACTGTACTGCTATCAAATATTGCTCTTCAAGTTGGGAAAACTAACTTTAGTGACAGTGTAATCTACTACGCCGCTAAAGGAGATACGCATGAGTACAGTTACCATTCAGGCTAATCAACTTCCTATTCACAAAGTATTTAGCGATGATTTTATTTTTACGATTCCTCTATATCAGCGTCCTTATGCTTGGACAACGGAACAAGCTGGAGAACTTTTTGAAGATTTAATCAGTGCTTTAGGAGATAGTGACGAGAAGATTGATGATATTAATCCATACTTTTTAGGTAGTATTGTACTTATTAAAGGAGATACAACGGATGCTAAGGTCATTGATGGTCAACAGCGTTTGACTACAATTACTGTGCTATTAGCTGCTTTAAGAGCATCTGTTAGTAAAGAATATAAACATATATTAACTAAATACTTATACCAAGAAGATCCTTTTGAACCAGAAAATAATATTTATAGGTTGACTTTACGTGAAAAAGATACACCATTCTTTAAAGAATATATTCAATCTGAAAGTGGTCTTGAAAGATTGAATGTTTTGATTGATAGTAAACTATCGGATAGTTGTAAAAATCTAAAGCATAATGCCTTGCTTTTTCTGGACAAGCTGAAAGTAATACCAGAATCTCAACTTATTCGCTTTATTCAGTTTCTTATTAAACGTTGCTTTATAGTATTAGTCTCAACTCCAGATATTGAATCTGGTTATCGAATATTTTCAGTATTGAATAATCGAGGTCTTGATTTATCACATGCTGATATTTTAAAAGCAGAGATTATTGGAAAAATCCCATCGGAACATCAGGATAAATATAGTGAAAAATGGGAGAACGTAGAAGAAAGATTAGGACGTGATACATTCAAAAGCCTTTTCTCTCATATTAGAATGATTCATGGGAAATCAAAACCTCGTGAAAGTATACTTAAAGAGTTTAAAAAAGATGTTAACCCATCACCTACAGAATATCCTCAGCAGTTTATTGATAAGATTTTACTGCCTTTAGCTGATGCTTTTTATGACATCCAGTATCAAGTTTACGAAGGAAGTTTATGGACAGATGAAATTAATATATTGTTCCAATGGTTGCAATTTATTGACAATTCTGATTGGATACCACCAGCTATTTTTTATTTATCGCAAAATTATCATAATCCTGAATTATTATTGCGATTCTTTTCAGACTTAGATAGGCTGGCTTCTTGTTTAATGATTCAGCGTGCTAATATCAATGAACGTATTGAACGTTATAGCAAGTTACTACACGCTATTGATAATCGAGAAGATTTGTATACGCCAGATTCACCATTACAATTGACTTCTAAAGAAAAAGAAAATATCCTCAAAATTCTGAATGGCGACCTTTATTTAATCAAGAAAATCAGAAGTTATGTTTTGCTGCGCTTAGATTCTGCCCTTGCTGAAGGAAAGCCTGCTTATACTTTTTCTAATATTACAGTTGAACACGTACTACCACAAAATCCATCTGCTGATAGTGAGTGGTTAACCTTGTTTCCTACTCAGGAAGATAAGGAAAAATATGTACATCGGTTAGGTAATTTAGTTTTACTATCTTCTGCGAAAAATAGCATGGCTCAAAACTTTGATTTTGAGACTAAAAAGCAGAAATATTTTACAACGAAGAAAGGTATTTGTAATTTTGCACTCACTACACAAGTATTGATGGAAAAAGAATGGACATCTGAAATTATCGAAAAACGGCAAAAAGTTTTAATTGACAAGTTGAAAGAACTTTGGCGTTTATAAAATTAGGACTTACGCAAAACACCTCTCAAACTCTTATTTCTCTGTGAACTCTGCGCTACGTCAGTTCGCTCAAGTCGGGAAACCCGCCCACGCGACTGACTCCTCTGTGGTTAGTTCTTCCGTAGCCTGTGCGTAAGTCCTGAATATTAGGTTTTAGTAATGCGATCGCCTCAGTATTGGTGCGTTAGGCGCTCGAATATAGTTTTTGTGATGAATTGAATTACTCACAATCTGCGCCTAACACACCCTACTGGCGTGTCTAGCCTTAAATGTTGCATTACAACTCTCTTGTGGGATGGGCTTCTAGCCCGTCCGGTGCGGGCAGGATGCCCACACCACAAGAACGATATTTTTGCACTACTTTAGTCTAGACAGTCCACTACGATAATTTGACTATTCTCCTAAATAAATGCCTAAACCACGAGCAGTTTGAACCAAAGTATCTTCTGGGTTGACGGCTTTGTACTGTGCGATCGCTTCTTCGATTGGTACGGTGATCACTTGGCGATTTTGCCAAGCAACCATGTAATCATATTTACCTTCCTCAATTAGATTAACTGCGGCTACACCAAAAGCCGAGGCGACTAATCGGTCTAGGGGTGAGGCTGTACCACCGCGTTGGATGTGTCCTAAGACGGTGACTCTTGTTTCTGCACCGATGCGATCGCTAATTTGGTCGGCGAGATATTCCCCAATTCCCCCATATCGTGATTGACCCAGGCGATTAGTTAAGGTGCGAGTTTCCCCTTCTTGAGTCCGCACAGCTTCGGAGACAATCACTAAACAATAGTTTTTGCCGTCTTCTTGACGGTTTTTAATGTGATAACAAATATCATCCATACTGTAGAGGATTTCGGGAATTAAAATCACATCTGCACCCCCAGCAATTCCCGCAGCTAAAGCGATGTGTCCCGCATCACGACCCATGACTTCTAAGATCATGACTCGACTATGGGAAGCGGCGGTGAAATGTAATTTATCCAGTGCTTCGGTCGCAATATTAACGGCTGTATCAAAGCCAATGGCGTGTTCAGTAATACCGATATCATTATCAATGGTTTTCGGGATACCGACTAAGTTAATCCCGCCTTGTTGTGCGAGGCGACGCAGAATTGCTAAACTACCATCCCCACCAATGCCAATCAACGCATCTAAATCTAATTGATGATAGCCTGCAATAATTTCTGATGAGCGATCGCAAAAACTACCATCAGCCATCGGAAAAGCAAAAGGATCACCTTTATTAGTAGTGCCTAACATTGTGCCACCAGAAGTTAATAACGGATCAACTTGCTCGATTTCTAATTTAGTAACTTGTGGTGGTCTTGCCATTAATCCTAGAGTTGCTTGTCGAATACCTAAGACTTCCCAACCTTTACCATTAGCACAATGAACAACTGCTCGGATGACTGCATTCAAACCAGAGCAATCTCCGCCACTAGTTAGAATGCCTATACGCTTACTTTTACCCATATTTTTGAACACTGCAAACGTGAAATAATTTCACTCACTACCAGAGTTAGCTAACACTTGAAAAATCTGATTAAATGCTATGAATTTGGTTAATTTCAGCCCAAAATCACACCATCAAACTGATAACAGCAAAGTTATACTGTTATCTGACTATAAGCTCAATCTCAAAGTATAGTTTTGATTATTTCATTACTTTCAAAGTCTAGAATGATTTGTGTATGCACTATTTTCTCTAAACAAAAATTCATTCTTTGTTGTATTTTATAATTTAATTTTGCTAATTTTAACTATTGTCAACTGAGTCCTTAATGCTTGATCTTGTATAATATCTAGGAGCCAGAATATTGTCCAGGACTTACTTACGTAAGTATCACAATTGGTGGTTGGTGCGTGACACTATCAATCTGATAACTACGTTCACATCTTCTAGTTGCGTCACACACCCTACAGAAAAAATATGCCAGTTGCGTAAGTTTTATGGCAAAAAAGCGCGTATAATATTTTACTTTGTCTCTAAATAAGTCCTGTCTACTATGAAAGTACCTACGGCTTCACCCTCTGATTTTGCTAATGGTATTGTGATTTTCCTGTATTATCTTGCAGTTTTATTTATAAATAAAATCAAAGTCCTATAGTTTTTATTTGTAGAGTCTGATACTATATCTTTCAGTGCTGTTCGATGAACTATAGACGTTCTTGTATATATAGAAACGACAAAAACAGTATTTAAGTACTATTTTTGCAGATAACTAAATAACTGAAGAGGTATGAATTAGCGATTTAACTTCATGCCTGATCTGATGTGCGGTGACTTGTTATGTGTCGCCATACCAAATTATGTTCATCAATAGGTGTAAAGCCTGAACTCTCTAGCCTTCAGTCGAGAAGCAGCACAAGGAAATTCTAGGCTCAAATAACACAAATTGTTGCAAACTTGAAGTGGGTAAGGCGAATGTGGATGGCAGCAATATGTCTCCACTAAATTTAATTTTTCACTGTACAAAAAGATTGTGGTGAAAATAATCCGAAATTCTACAATTTGTATGTGAATTTAGTGACATTGCAACAGAAATGGGATGCACGCCTTATGCCAAAATATAGCGTTAATGAAGTTTTAGAAATTATCAAAAATCTGACAGTTGAAGAAAAATTGGAATTACAACAGTCTCTACCTAGCGTGTTAGGAAATATGATGACTGCTGCTAAACCAGTGGAGTCTCATTCTCAGAATATTGAGGGGATTAATATTGGGAATGGTAACTCTGGTATTGCCTTTAATCAACTACAAGCAGACCGGGGAAGTAATATCAGTCAAAGTCAGACTGAGGTGAAAATTCATAATGCTGAGGTACAAGAAGCACTGAAATTCATAGAAAAATTAAAACAGGATATTAATACAAATAATGCTTTGAACTCGATTGAAAAGAAAACTTTAGAAGTGCCACTACAAACAATTGAAGGAGAATTGAAGAAACCAAAGCCAGATAAAAACTTAGTAGAACAAGGTATAGAAGCCTTGAAAAAAGGTTTAGTAGGTGTTGCTGAACTAGCTGATCCTGTGATGAAACTAGCTCCTTTAGTTGCTAGAGTGTGGGTTGGTATATGAGCAACCAATCGACTAATAATCAGTATGAAACGAAGCAAAATATTAGTAATGTTTCAATCGGTGACAGCAATGTTGTCACCTTTAATCAAACTCAGATTTTGCAAGTTTCTGTGGCTGAGATTAAAACCCGTGAATTTAGAGCGACTTCACCCTATAAAGGCTTAAAGAAATTTGAGCCAGAAGATAAAGACATTTTTTTTGGTCGTGATCAGTTTCTCACAGGTATAGTTAATCAATTACAACAAACCAATTTAATTTTGCTTTTAGGCGCATCTGGGAGTGGTAAATCATCAGTAGTGCGTGCTGGTTTAATTCCCTGGTTATCACAAAAATGGGGAACAAAATTGGTCAAACTGACTTTTACGCCAGATATTGATCCCTTTGAATCTTTCTATGCAAGTTTGCTGAGTAAATATAAGCAATCAGCAGTCCAGATGGCGCGAGAGGCTGAAACTGACACCTTAACAGAAGTAGTCAATAGGCTCAAGCAGCCTGATGATTACTGGTTTATTTTAATTGACCAGTTTGAAGAATTATTTACTACAACTCAGCCAGAAAAGCGGAATAAGTTTATCTCTAGCTTAGTGCAGTTAAGTAAAATTAACGTTTCTAATGTTAAAATTGTGGCAACTATGCGGGCTGATTTTCTTGACAGATTCAGCCCTTATCCTGCCTTAGTAAAAGCTACAGATAACCATCGTCCTATAATTGCAGAGATGCAACAAGATGAGTTGCGTTTGGCAATTGAACAACCTGCGGCTCATCATGGGGTAGTGTTTGAAACGGGCTTGGTAGAGGAAATCATTAAAGATGTTCAAGGACAAGCTGGATATCTACCTTTATTGCAGTACACTCTCAATCTCTTGTGGGAGACGGAAGTTAAAACTGGTAGTATTAATGACCGGACTTTAAATTTGAATACTTACCGGATGTTAGGTGGGGTGAGAGGTGCGCTGCAAGAACATATAGATAAAATCTATGGTGCGTTTTCTCAACCAGAACAATTAGCAACTCAGAAAATTTTCCTCAAATTGGTAGATATTGGTGGAGATTCGGAATCAAGTAGCGATTGGAAGCCAGTTCGCAGACGGGCTAATCGTTTTGAGTTTAGCGAGGAACTAGAGCAAAGTGTATTGAGGAAGTTGATCGATGAAAATCTATTGGTAAGCAATGCGCCTCAAGAAACCCTACACGATCGCCTAACAACAGCGCCAGTATCTACAGTAGAAATTGCTCATGAAATCTTGTTAACATCCTGGACAACACTCAACACCTGGATTGAGGAAAATCGTCAGGCGATCGCACTTTTTAACCGACTTAATGATGATGTTGCACATTGGCAGACTTTGAAGAATGACGATGAACTGTGGAGTGGATCAAAGTTAGCAAAAGTTGTAGAACTGCGACAAAACCCAGCTTTAAACCCAGCATTGGGTAAATTTAGTGAGAAAACTGCCGAGTTTATTGATGCTAGTGTCAAAAGACGCGATCGTCAACGCCGCCGCAGCATAATCGTACTCTTGTCTTTTTCTACTGTGGTGTCATTATTCGCAATTTTTTCCGGTATTCAGTATTTTAGAGCCGAAAATGGACAAAATATTGCTTTAAAGCAATTATCATCCCGTTTTGCTAAGGATAAAAATAGATTTGACTCTTTAATGATGGGCTTAGATAGTGCCAATCTCTTACCTTCACTTAGCTTTTTGGGCAACACCAATCCACAATTGCAAAAAGAAATAAAAGACAATTTAAGTGAAGCAGTCTACTGGACAAGAGAACGCAACCGTCTGCAAGGACATCAAAGTAATGTTCAAAGTGTGAGTTATAGCCCAGATGGCCAAATGATTGCCACCGCCAGCTACGACAAGACAATCAAGCTATGGCAAGCAGACGGTACACTGATCAAAACTCTAAAGGGACATACCGAACCAGTCAGGAGTGTGAGTTTTAGCCCCAAGGGAGATATGCTGGCTTCAGCCAGCCACGATGGCACAGTCAAACTGTGGGATCGCAATGGAAATCTACTCAGGACGATAGAGGCTCATCATAAAAGCTTGGTTTTGAGTGTAAAATTCAGCCCGGATGGCAAGACAATTGCTACTGGAAGCAAGGATCAAACAGCCAAACTATGGCGTATTGACGGTACAAAGATTAATCTCATTACTACCCTCAAGGGACATAGCTCATGGGTGATGCAGGTGCTTTTTCATCCCAAAACTCATCAGATTGTTACTACTAGCGGTGACAACACTATCAAACTTTGGACACAAAATGGCAAACTACTGCAAACCCTAACTGGACATACTGACACTGTGATGAGTGCAGCTTTCAGCCCAGATGAAAAAATGTTAGCAACTGCCAGCCTAGATAAAACAGTTAAACTTTGGAGTTCCGATGGGAAACTGCTCAAAACCTTTCCCCATCCAGAACAAGTATATAGTGTCAGTTTCAGTAAAGATGGACAGATCGCCTCTGGTAGTGTTGATGGAAATGTCAGGCTGTGGACGCAAGATGGCAAACTATTAGATACATGGGCAGCTCATGATGGCGCAATTCCTAGCTTGACCTTTAGCCCTGATGGACAAACTCTCGCAACAACTGGTAGCGATAACATTACCAAGCTCTGGCAAGTCCATCGCCAGTGGCTGACTGTTCTGAATGGACATCAAGATGCGGTGACTGGTGTCAATTTCCGCCCTGATGGAAAGCAAGTCGTAAGTGCTGGTATTAACGATTTGCTTTACTTCTGGAGTCCAAAAGGTAATTTACTCTTTACCCGCAAAACAAATCAACGCAGTGTGTATGGTATGAGTTTCAGTCCAGATGGCCAAACCATAGCCTCTGCTGGTAAGGACAATACTATCCCTATCCGACTCTGGGATGCTAACGGGAAAGCAATCAGAACATTAGCAGGTCATAAAGATCGCGTTAATAATGTCAGCTTCAGCCCAGATGGACAGACAATCGCCTCTGCTAGTGATGATCAAACAGCTAAACTTTGGAGCTTAGACGGTAAAGAACTGACAACTCTTCAAGGACACAAGGGCAGAGTTTTAGGTGTCAGCTTTAGCCCTGATGGCACAATCATCGCTACTAGTGGTGATGATCAGACAGTGAAACTGTGGAGAATTGATGGTAAAGAACTGAGAACTTTAGAGGAACACACAGACCGAGTTTGGAATGTCAAATTTAGCCCCGATGGAAAAACCATCGCCTCTGCTAGTGCGGATGGGACAATCAAACTGTGGAGTTTAGAGGGAAAACTGATCAAAACTCTAAAGGGACATACGGCGGCGGTTCTTGATGTTAGCTTCAGTCCCGATGGAAAAGCGATCGCTTCTGCTAGTAGTGACAAAACTATCAAACTTTGGCAAACAGATGGAACTTTAATCACAACTTTGAGGGGACATCAGTCGGAAGTCAACGCTGTGAATTTCAGTCCCGATGGCAAGTTTTTAGCCTCTGCTGGAAAAGACAGATTGGTATTGCTTTGGAATGTATCTGATTTAAGTTTGCCGGAGTTGTTGAAACAAGGATGTCAACAGATACATGATTACCTCAAAACTCACCCAGAAGTTTCACACAACTTCTGTAATTAAACTCAATTTGGTTTTATAAGGAGAAGGAAAATGACAAAGAAAGGAACAGGCTGGATTCCCGATTATCCTGATGTTAGAGACTTCACATTAGATAATGATGAAATTCAAAGTTTATCGAACAAAGTTCAAACTCAAGGCTCTAATTCTGATGTTGAGAGCCTCGCTGACACTTTGCGTAAAGCATTAAAAATTATTGCACAGCAACAAGAAAAGATTACTGCACAGCAACAAAATCAGAATGAAGATGATACTAAAAATATAAATACACTAATAGAACAGCTTTCAGGCGAAATTAATTTTGTAAATCTAGAAATGAATAATGTTCTAAAAGAAGGAATGTCTGACTCAGAAGTTTTACTGATAAAAAATTATTTACAACGCATTATATCCACATGGAGAGTATTTCAGCCATGTACTGAATCAGCAAAAAAATATGAAGTCAACTATGAGCCAACAATAACTGACACAAGATTTGATGAACAGACTCGTCAAGCCATTATCAAAATTTTCCAAGTTAAACAACCATATTCAAAATCGGGTTATTCTCAAGAACAACATGATGGATTCATAGATAAAGATGACATGGAAGCTTTAAAACTATTGGCATCAGGTGCAGACTTTTTTCGTAATATAGAAAAAGTTAAGAAATTAATTAATAAAAATACTGAAATTCATGAAAATGAAATTAAAACATTATTGAATGAATGTGATAGTTGTTTTCTAACAAAGGATGACAGTTGTTTTCAACAACAGGAAAAGATTTGCTGCAAGTTCTTAGTAAGTTTTCTTAAAAAAATAAATAAAATAGATATGCCAGACGATCCTGTAGAAAAAGCTCAGAAATACCAAGGTATTTTAGGTGTATACTTATATCGAATATGGGGAAATTTAAATGTAATTCTTGGTGAATTTAATAACGTTAATATTCAAGATAATATTCCAATAAATGCTGAAATTATCCAAGAAACTAGGTTTTTAATTCAAGGTATTATTACGAACAAAAATGAGTTCGGAAAGTTTATAAGCTCATTCATTGAAAGCTTAAAAACTCCAGAATTTCATTTTGAAGGGTATGAACAGGAAATATTCCAGACAATATTAACTGAGATAACCGAAAATAAAGATTTAGGCTTAAAATTTTTGGGTTTTACTAATAAATCATGGAAAATATATCAAGACATCATGAAAATCCCTGTTTTAAACAAAGATGAAATCCAAAAAAACCTGAAAAAAGAAGAATTACAAACAATACTCAAAACAATACTCAAAAAGCTTCAATATTTAATGGGAGTGCTGTATATAGGTTGTCCACCAAAAATCCCAGAATCTCTATTCCAAAAAATAGAAATACCTATATCGACACCAATTCCTGAAATAGTTGTGAAATTATTCATAAATAAATTATACAAGCGACCAGAAATAAGAAAAAAAATATCACTTGAAAAAGAGAGCCAGGATATAAAAAAACTTGTAAAATCTTTAAAAGAAAATAACAGCTATCCAAGTTTACAATCATTAAATGAAATTTTAATACAGATATTGATGCCATTAGGTCAATATAATAACTTAAGCAAAGCTGTGGAAGCAGGAATAGTAAAAATTTGGTCTTTCTTGAGTGAAGAAACAGACAATAATGAAAATATCAAAAAAATAATTCAAGAAACGATGCGGGAATATAATGTCACAGTAGCCCAAGATTATAGTTTGATCAATGAAATATATTGGCAAGAATGGGATCATAAAAATTTCGAGACAAAAATTGACTCTATCTTTGAAGAAATCCAATCTATCTTGAAAAGTAGCAATAGCAGTAGCGAGACCTCTGACTCTACTCAAACTTTTGGTTTTCTGCCTCCCAAGTCTAGAGCTACTAATAAGCACCTGAAAAAGCCTTTGTTTCAAATTAGTTCTTCTCAACTATCATTGTTACTTGAAGGGGGGGGATTTCAAGAAACAAAAGCTGATAACACCAGCAAAAAGTCTTTAGAAAAACTAAACAATAGTTTGTTGTTTCCGATTAATAAGAATCTCCATCAGCAGATTAAAGCAAAAATAGATAAGACAACAAATAAACCAAGTAATGAGCAAAGCGTATTTTTATCATTACCAGAATTTGTAGATTTAAGCTATTGGTGTTCTCCTGTAGAGGATCAAGGTTCCTTAAATTCTTGCACAGCCCATGCGGGAATTGCCTTAATAGAATATGCACAAAAAAAGAGTAGTGGTAACTACACAGATGCTTCTCCTTTGTTTCTTTACCAAGTTACCCGTAACTTGATGCAACGAGAAGGCGATTCAGGAGCTTCTGTAAGAGATACAATGAAGGCGATGGTTACATTTGGAGTTTGCCCAGAAGAGTATTGGCCTTACAATGAAGATAAGTTTAATGAAGAACCAACATCTTTTTGTTATTCCTTTGCTGAAAACTACAAAACAATCAAATATTTCCGCTTAGACTATGGTCAAATCTCTAAATATGCACTCCTCTCGCAAGTCAAATTGCTGCTAGTTGCTGAAATTCCTTGTATATTTGGATTCACCCTTTATAATTCTGTCTACGATGAAGTCAATTTCCGTAGAGGACATATCCCTTTACCCAGCAAACGAGATAAAGTCATTGGTGGTCATACTGTAGTTGCAGTTGGCTATCATGACCGCAAGATTATCGAAAATGAAGATGGTGAGCGATTTGAGGGGGCTTTGCTAATTCGCAACTCTTGGGGAAATCGTTGGGGTCAAGGTGGCTACGGCTGGATGCCTTATGATTACATTATTAAAGGACTCACAGCTGATTGGTGGTCACTCCTCAAAGCCGAATGGTTAGCAACTGGCAATTTCGGCGCAGGCGCAAGTGCTTGGAACGCAAATAAAGGAGGAAACGGGAATGGTCCGCCAAATGAAACTCCGCCATAGCCAACTCCAAACGGACAAACTTCAAACGGAGGAGGGAAGTAAATATGCTTCCACCAACTTGTGAATAATTCCAGTAGTTACCCACAAAGGTTATCTGTTGAAAATGGGTGTAAGAGGATGTTTTAAAAGTCTTCTTGTTGGTAGCAAAACATTTTAGATCCCCCTAAATCCCCCTTAAAAAGGGGGACTTTGAAGTATTTCCCCCCTTTTTAAGGCTACGGTGTACACACAAGTCTTGAAATCCTACCTAACGTTTGGTTTCATCGTCTAGCTTTCGGTTTTGCGATCGCTTTGAAAACCTGTCATTGCGTACCCCTGCGGGGAAGCAAGCTACGCGTAGCGTCTCGCTCCAGAGGAACGACGTAGGCGTAAGACTTCCCGCAGGGTAGCAATCGCCAAAACTACGGGATTATGCGATTACTTCGCTCCGTTATCACTGCGCTCGTAATGACAATTCAAGGGGTCTATAACGCCTGAAACCCTTGCTGATAGTACTTGTGTGTACACCGTAGCCTTTTTAAGGGGGGTTAGGGGGGATCAAGAAGTGCTAATAATCACAACCGACTACTTTTCAAACAACCTCTAATACCAATTCTATAAGAGGCTGCCCATAAACCCATTAGGCTTTCAGTCTGATGGGTTTATTGCAATTTTATTTCTAGACTAATCACAGCAGAAAAAATTCAGATTTTAATTAACATTTATCAAGTTTCTCAAAAGTGTTTGACTTGCAACTTTCAAATGGCAGATTGTTAGTTAAACTTTAAACGCTATTATTGAAGTTTATAAATCTATTATGCACTGGTTATTATCTGGGCCGTTGAGTGTAGAAAAATTAACGGTGAAGATTGCGGGTTTACCTGCATCGTTACAAGGTAAGAAGTTGGTGCAAATGTCAGATTTTCATTATGATGGTGCGGGTCTATCGGATGAGATGTTAGAACAAGCGATCGCACTGAGCAACCAAGTCAAACCAGATTTAGTCATATTAACAGGCGATTATGTTACCACAAGTCCCCAACCAATTAATGACTTAGTTTTAAAACTCAAACAATTGCAAACTCAAGCAGGTATTTATGCTGTCCTGGGTAATCATGATATTTATTACCGCTACTCAAAAAGGGACATTACCAAGGCTTTAACTCAAATTGGCGTGCGTGTTTTATGGAATGAAGTCGTTTATCCGTTTGGGAATGAATTAGCATTAGTCGGACTGGCAGATAGGTATTCACCAGAATTTAACCCTGCACCTGTTATGGAGCAGTTAAACCCAAATATACCCCGCATTGTGCTATCTCATAACCCCGACACGGCGGAAATATTACAAGCTTGGCGGGTAGATTTGCAGTTATCTGGTCATACTCATGGTGGTCAAATAGTTATTCCCGGACTGGGGGCGGTGGTTGCTTATCGTAAAAACATACTGCAACTAATACCCCACAGAATCCGGCGTTGCTTTCCCTATTTACGCCGAGATAACTTTGTCCTCCGTCATTGGGAATGGGCGCAGGGTTTACATCGTGTAGGAAGGAATCTGCTATATGTCAACCGTGGTTTAGGAACTTATTCTCCCGGAAGGCTATTTTGTCCGCCAGAAGTAACAGTTATTACCTTAGAAAGAGAATAAGTTGTGATGTCAAGAATTCAGGAGCCAGGAGTCAGAATGCAGTATAAATTATTTGTGAGTAACAAAACAGAATCTTTGATTAATTGATTCTGGATTCTGGCTTCTGTATTCTGCATTCTTCTATATTTTTTACAATTTCTTAAGATGGATTTTGATATTTGGTAAGCTGTAAACGCTAATATGAGGAGTGTTTTTGGCGCTATGCACTGGTTGTTTACGGGACGTTTAAGTGTAGATAAAATCACGGTTAAGATTGCCGAATTACCACAATCTTTAGAAGGGATAAAGTTAGTCCAGTTATCAGATTTTCACTATGATGGTATGCGACTTTCTGAGGAAATGTTGCAAGAAGCGATCGCAGTGACTAATGAAGTAGAACCTGATTTAATAGTGTTAACTGGTGATTATGTCACTGATGATCCTTCCCCAATTCATCAACTTGTGATGCGACTCAAACATCTACAAAGTCGCTGTGGTGTTTATGCTGTACTTGGCAACCATGACATACACTACAATCATTCTCAAGCTGAAGTGACGAAGGCTTTTACTAGTATTGGTGTCCATGTTCTGTGGAATGAAATCGCCTATCCCTTTGGCGATGAATTACCAGTGGTTGGTTTAGCTGATTATTGGTCGCGGGAGTTTAATCCTATACCAGTTATGCAGCAACTCGACCCATTCACACCGCGCATTGTTTTATCTCATAATCCCGATACTGCCAAAATTTTAGAACAGTGGCGAGTTGATTTACAATTATCTGGTCATACGCATGGTGGTCACATTGTTATTCCTGGTTTTGGCCCTGCGGTGTTTTATTATAAAAAGTTACTCAAACAATTACCAAAAAAACTCCGGCGTTGGGTTCCATTTTGGTTTGGCGATTGCTCAAAGGTCGTGAGATATTGGGAATGGGCGCAAGGATTTCACAAAGTAGCTAATAATCAGTTATACGTGAATCGTGGCTTAGGAACTTACAGACCAGGACGCTTGTTTTGTCCACCTGAAGTTACGGTGATTACTTTAATGAAGTCTGAAGTATAAAATTTTAGCCTGGGAATATTTGTGCTGAAAAATATTAACCGCCTCAGTTAAGACCGATGAATGTCTGTAACTTGAGGCGGTTGATTAAATATAAGGGTCGTCCGAAAAGACTGAAAAAATTGAAAAAACAGAAGAACTAACTCAAATAAGGTGGACAAACGCAATCGTTACTCTCAAACTTCTTTCAGCATCCTTGATTCTAATAGGCAGGCATTTCTGGCTGTATGTTTAAAAACCTCCAACAAAATCAATCAATAGACTTAAGGCGAAAACACTTCCATAGGATGCCATGTTTGATTTGCGATCGCTCATTTAGATTTTAGAGCGGGAGGTACAAGCTCTAATCTCAAGTTGCTAACTTCACTTAGACTTAACCTTTCTGTACCTTGACCTTAATCTAGCACGCTGCAATTTTCCGTGGTATACCTGTTTACTAAATTTGAATAGCGTTAATGTGTCGTAATATTACAGGAATTTTTCTTCAGCATTGTGAAGCTTTTTAATCACATATATATTAAGTTTATTTACGCTTATCTTGCACCTAGCAACTGAAGTTGCACACCAGAGAGGGAGTCAGGAAGCCTACCCACGGCGATAACACTGCTTGTGCGTCCACGTTTTATAGCCGCAAATTCCATCCGTCGGGGCTATGTGTAAGATATGCAGCGATCGCCATCTGTGCGACGATATCGGTAAAATTTAATTCTGCTCACCAAACTTGTCAAAAAAGTGGAGGATTCATACCCACCACTTTCTTGTTATGGTTGCTTTAACCCTTGACACACACAACTTGCTTGAGTGTCGCCACAACTTCCACTAAATCAGATTGATTTTCCATTACTTGCTCAATAGGTTTATAAGCGCCTGGAATTTCATCCAAAACATCATTATCTTTGCGGCATTCTACACCTTTAGTCTGTTCAATTAAGTCATCAAGAGTGTAGACATTTTTGGCTTTATTTCTGGATAATAATCTGCCAGCACCATGACTACAAGAACAGAAACTATGAGCATTACCTTTACCTTTGACAATGAAAGATTTCGCTCCCATTGAACCAGGAATAATCCCATAATCTTCTGTCTGGGCGCGGACTGCTCCTTTACGAGTGACATACACATCCTCGCCAAAATGTACTTCTTTTTCGGCGTAATTGTGATGACAATTTACCTGCAATAAAGGTTTAGTCACTTTTCCACCCGCCAAATGTTTTTCAATAATGTGCTTAAAACGCATCATCATGACATCGCGGTTGAAACGTGCATAGTCTTGCGCCCATTGCAAATCATTCCAGTAAGCTTGAAATTCTGGTGTATTTGCCACAAAATAAGCTAAGTCTGGGTCAGGTAAATTATTCCCTGCCATCTTGGCTAATTCTTTAGCTGTATTAATGTGACATTGAGCTAATTTATTCCCAATGTTACGTGAACCAGAATGTAACATTAGCCAAACTTGGTTCTCTGTATCGAGGCACACTTCAATAAAATGATTCAATTTGTTACTGATTGCTGGCTTAATTTATTAAGTCTCCATAGCCTCATTTCTACACTATTTTGACTTCTATTAAGCACTTTCATTGAACACTCAATTGAATGGGTAGTAATGAACTGATCTTCTTCGGGTGTCCATAGTTTTCTATTTTTCACCATTCTCATATCAGTTGGACGGCTCCAATTTAGTACTTCACTAGCCTTGATGAGTTTCCTAGATAAAGCTAGGCAATTATCATAGTACAAGTGTCTAACTAATACCTGAGCATCTTCTTTGTAAACCACTATGTTATAAACGCTGTCTCTAGTGTTTCTAGTGGATGTCTTGACCTTACCTGTAATCTGGTTAATCAAGTCTAAATACCCAAAAGCAATATTTGAGCTAGATGTTACCAGAGATAAAAAAGGAAATCCTTTTGAAGTAAGCCCTAAAGAACCGTCTCCATCTATCAGCCCTCGAAAGTAATCAACTTTAGAGAACTGACAACTAGGCAGTTTGATTAACTGTGATTTACTCCCATTCGGTAAACCCCACAATTCAAGATAATCTCGAAAACGCTTATCATAAACTCTCCAAATCACTGTTTTTGTATCGCTACTGAAATTAGTTGTCCGTAAACGTTCAGTGATTGATGAGTTAAATGGTATGAGATTTTTGAATGCCCAAAGTATATGTTCATCCTGTTTATTGATTTCTATACTTAAACGACCGCGATCGCGAGTATTTTTGTATAGATGACCATCAGTTTGAATGAATCCAAATAAATAGGCATAATAGGGGTTTTCAAGAGTAATATTAGTGGTTTCCATAAAACCACAATATCATAAATAAAAGTAGCAATCGATCAAGTCATTTCTGCTTGATTCTATACCTTCTTATTCGGTATAGTTCGGAGCACACCTTCATCCTAAATTATTAGCTCTTTAGGATGCCCAAGTCCCTCTGCTCTCTACGGGGCGTTTTACCGCTTCCCTCGGTATTAGCAATCTCAGCCTTCACCGATTTGGACGAGTTTTGATTACTGTATTACTACAGTAAGGGGCAATCTTTCACCCCCACCAAGAGAACCCATTTGTTTCATAGATTTATTTTCTAAGTCCTGCACACCAGGGTGCAAATCTTGGAAATCATGCCAACGTTGCCAGTTAGTAACTGATTTTTCAATCTCTTTATTTTCGTTGAAACCTGTGGGAATTGCTGCTTCAATATCAAGGCGAATTTTTTTAAGTTTGCCTTCTAATTTATCGCCATTAAATGGCATTTTGATAGCACACATACCACAACCAAGATCCACGCCCACAGCAGCAGGAATGATGGCATCTTTAGTAGCAATTACAGAACCAACTAAAGCACCTTTACCTAAATGTACATCTGGCATTAAGGCGACGTGTTTAAATACAAATGGTAGTGATGCCACATTCTGCGCCATCTTGGTTTCATCACTTGCTAAAGGATGATTTGCCCAAGACAAAACGGGTGTTTGTGTGTTAATTTCTAAGTTTTCGTAAGGCATTTTGTTGTTTTAGATATATTGGATGGTGATAATTCTGCTGTAAATCAAGTTTTGCATTGAGTTTCGATAAATTACCTGCATAATATCACTTGTAATATATTTGTAGTACAAAAAATAGATGGATGTCAATCCTGGTGCTTGGTGAGCAAAGCAGGATTTGGCAAGATACATTAAAATTTGTCAAGAAAATGACTAAATAAATATTATGGCAACGGCTCAAGATACCATCTGGGAACGTTTTTTATCTCCGGTAGTGCGTTTTTTGATTGATGAGGAGAAGTTACAAAGATACGCACTGAGTATTGATTGGGAAAAAGAGGGCGATGTAATTCGTTCTGCCGATGTTACAATTCCTGCGTACTACAAGCAAAATTTTCACGGTATCAAAGGCGGATATCTCAATTCTAGTGCGGCGGTAAGTTACGACCCAATTACGGAATACGTCTTACCTCCGAATGAAACTTGGGTGCGTCAAGCATTGATTGATGCGGTGAAAGTTCAACCAAGGCGCATACTTGATTTAGGTTGTGGTACGGGTTCCACAACTTTGATGTTAAAACAAGCTTTCCCCCAAGCGGAAGTGATTGGTTTGGACTTGTCTCCATATATGCTGGTGAGGGCAGAAGATAAAGCCAGAACTACCAATTTAAATATTATCTGGCGACATGGCAACGCCGCGCAAACTGATTTCCCCGATGCTTCGTTTGATTTAGTTACCGCGTCTTTACTATTTCACGAAACACCAAGTGCAGTTACCCAAGCAATTTTGCAAGAAAGCTTTCGGTTATTAGTAGCTGGTGGACAGGTTTTAATTTTAGATGGCAATCAAAAAACCCTGCGTCAGTTAGATTGGCTGAATAATATCTTTGAGGAACCTTATATTCATGAGTATGCTGCTGACAGTGTAGATGCGCGGCTGGGTGCGGCGGGGTTTCAAGGAGTACGCACCGAAGATGTTTGGTGGATACATCAACTAAGTAGCGGGATAAAACCAACTCTAATCACAGGTTCAGCCATACAAGCCACAGTCCGCCAGCATAGTCAGGGATCAACAGACAGCACAATAGATAATAATGATTTGGAGGGTTTAGAATCTCCAGTATTTGGCATAACGGCATGAGTTTAAAGGCAGTTCTGTTTGATTTTAATGGTGTCATCATTAACGATGAACGTATTCACCTGCAATTAATCGATGAGATTCTCGTGAATGAGAATCTCCAACCCCAAAAACCCCAAGAGCGTCAGACTTGTTTGGGCAGGAGCGATCGCGCTTGTTTTCAAGAACTGCTGGCAAATCGCGGTAGAGTAGTCACGGAAGAGTATCTCAACCAGCTACTTCACCGCAAAGCTGAAGCTTATGTGCTGGAACTGGAAAAATTAGAAAAACTGCCCATATATTCAGGTGTAGAAGATTTAATTTATCAAGTACGTTCCCAAAATCTCTATTTAGGTTTAGTTAGTGGCGCACTCCGTAAAGAAATAGAATTAGTACTCAACCGCGCCAAACTCGCAGAATACTTTACAGTTATTGTTGCAGGAGACGACATCACCACCAGTAAACCCCAACCAGATGGTTATCTGTTAGCAGTGGAACGCTTCAACCAACAATCTCCCGAATTAAATTTGCAACCCCAAGAATGTATCGCCATTGAAGACACCCCCGCAGGTATCCAAGCCGCCAAACTAGCTAACATGAAAGTTGTGGGTGTAGCGAATACCTATCCTTTCCATATACTTCAGCGTTGCTGTAACTGGACTGTAGATTATTTGACTGATTTAGAACTCGAACGAGTGCAGAACGTGTTTTCTGGCAAAGAACCGCAGCCAAGGGTAAGTGAGTGTTAAAATGTTATTTGGTGGCAGAGCGTTGATTAAATTGCTGATATTCTTCTTAACTCAGCACTCACAACTCAGCACTCAGCACTATTTTAAGGGGAATTAGCTCAGTTGGTAGAGTGCTGCGATCGCACCGCAGAGGTCAGGGGTTCGAGTCTCCTATTCTCCATTGTACATTAAATAATTATTGTCAGTATTAAAGAATTCTTGTCCAGTTTGACAGGTTTGAACGGCATAAGCTACATATTGACTTGGTTTTCAGCCATCAATCCAGTTTTAAAGAATTCTTGTCCAAAGTTGAAACCAGTTTTAAAGAATTCTTGTCCAAAATCAGACTATACAAATTAGTAAGAGGTATTGACTTTAATACTAGATGTTACAGCAAGCGCAATATTTCATAATTGCAAATTATTAGTTGCCTTTATGTAACTTTTTCATTCAAGAAAAAAACTAATTTTTATAAAACTGCTGCTGCGTTACATTGTGCGATCGCAGCACTCCTTTCATACCACCCTAATACATAATTATACGATATCCACTGGTAAAACTTAGCTTATGCAAAACAAGTGTGAGAACTTAAAATATGTTAAATAAACTTTCAACCCACCGCCTACCGTGAGGGTTGTTGAAACCCCTGATTTTGATTGGGAATACTTTGGCTCCCTAGTCTTTCAACCCACCGCCTACCGTGAGGGTTGTTGAAACATCCCAAGCAAGTCAGAGAAATTCAAGACATCTTTCTTTCAACCCACCGCCTACCGTGAGGGTTGTTGAAACTTGGGGGCGGCATCATGATGCAGTAAGGTGTACCAACTTTCAACCCACCGCCTACCGTGAGGGTTGTTGAAACTCACGAGCTAAACGTTTCCAAAAGCCTGCTATCTCTTTCAACCCACCGCCTACCGTGAGGGTTGTTGAAACCCTGACTTGTCAAACGCTTATCTTTACTATTTTTCAAAAGTGATTTTGGCAGGTCTACCTCAAAACTAATTTTCTATCGCCGATAAATAAACTTTGATTCGCCTTCAAAATTCTAAAATTCAGTCAAGGTAAGAGTTTTAGCAATTTGACAGATCACTGGGAATTTTGCCTCTGCTTTGACTTGCCAAAAATCAAAATTAAGAAGTAGGGGGTGGTAGTTCAGTAGCCACCGTGACGGTATACCCGTACCCTTACTTTGTTATAAAGTAAGAGATAGAAGTCCTCGTAAAACCAAAATCAAAGATTTCAGTGATACAGGCCGCTCTGGCACCCAACACCAAGCTAAAAGAGTTTGATGTCAAGAGCAAAGGTTCTGGGCTGTTTGAAACCCTAACACCTTATACTTCCTATGCGTCTCGGTGCGAGTCCTTTCTCATCTAAAAGCAGCATTTGCTTACCCTAACAATTACTGCTAACAAACACTTAGATGAACGCACAGGTAGAGTCGGCAGCTACCAGGGCCAGAAAGAAAACACTTTTTCAAGCGTCATTAATAAACTAACCCATTCTTACAGTATCTAAACAAAGGGGTGATACTGCCGCATCATAATAGATGGCACCGATTTCTTAAGTTAGATATTACAACATTTAGATATAAATTTATCTACCAATAGTATGAATCTTACATTACTAAGCAGACAATGCTAAATCTCTCGCTTTTTCTTGCAGAGTGCCATAAGATGCCTGTGTACCAGATTTAACACTAATTTTTAATTCAGCAGCTTTTGATTTTATAGATTCTTGAAGCCTGCTGTAGCTCCAATTGTGTATCTGGCGATTATATTCCTTCACATATAATTCTTGTGCCTTGATATCGCCTGGAAATTTAGTTTCTGCCTTTGCTTGAATTGCGCTAGTACGAATTTCCCTAATGCTTTTTAATCCAGGTAATACAATACACCCAGCCTGATATTCTTTAGCGACTTCCACTATTCGTTTTGCCAGTAGTCTATCAACATATTCTCCTAGCTTTGCCTCTCCTAGATGATATGGAGAATCTTTCTTCTGAGCTTTTTCTCTCTCCTTGCGAAAATGAACTTGTTGTCTTCTTCTACGACTTACTAGGTGAAAAGCATCACCTAGTAGCTCTTTGGCCGTTTTACAGATGAGTATTTCTTTTGTATTTATATCAACTACAACGAGTGTTGCTAATTCGACAGGATGTAAACTAATACCAACAATTATATTAGATTGACCTTTATAAGCTGGTTTACTAGGACGAGCAAATGAATTCTTAAGCCGAGATAACGAAGATTTATTTTTAGTTAGCTTTTTCTGTTGCTTACTATCAAAATTCTCATTACTCTCTACTTGATTTATTTCTGTCTGAGCCTTATCAGCCTTTTCTTGCCTCACATCTTCTGTACCTTCTGCTGTCCATAAACGAGCATCATAGGTACAATGCAGGGCTAATTTATTGACTTTCCAAGGTTCACCCTTACCTTTACCTTGTTGCCATAACAACTGTGCAGAACGTAGTGTAACCAAGCTACCTGAGAGCTTTTCTTCTGCCTTCTCACTTGCTTCCAGAGCTTTGTAGTCTTCTAGAAAACGCTGGAAAAAATGAAGTTGGCGTTTATTACAACAAATTTGAAAGTGGTATTCCGACCAACCATTGAAATAAACAAAAATTTTTCCTTTTTCATCTTTGTACCAAGTTAAATCACCATATAGATAATCTATTGGGTATGGTAGGCTTGATATTTTTTTCAAAAAATTAGCTATCCACTCTGCAAATTCTTCGTTATCTTTAGGTACTTGATTGATTAAATTGTTAAATGCTTGAATATATTTTGCTCCTGTTATATCTCGACCATTAGGTAATAGAGTATTCTGTATCTGTGTTTCCAAACGTTTAATTTCGACTTCTTTTGCAGCGCGACGTTTATTCAAATGTGTGAGATTTTCCTCTGCCTCACTAACTTTATTATCATTTTTTATTAGGTAAGCAACCGCACACTGTGTTAAACTATCCGATGATTCTCTATGAATTTCATATAGAGTATCGTTTAAGTTTTTTCCCGTACTTTTACTGACATTTTTACTAAAGAAATTATTTAATATTGTGTCAATAGTTTTATTATTTTTCTTGGCTTTTTTCTTGGCTGGACTGGTTTGATTTATCTTTAGTTCAGTCTTATTAATTTGTTCTATGAATTCTTTTATCTGACCAAGTATTTCTTTAGCTTTACAACGTATTATCTGTAATTCGCAATTACTTTGTTCTACAAGTTCAGCATCACTTTTTAGGATATTTTTGAGAAAATATTCTTTACCTTCTATCTGCTTTTTTCTCGTTTGGTATAGCGTAAGCCATGAGGAATAAACCTCTGTTACCAAAGAGTCTGCTGACGAGCGAAGACGACCTGACTGTTCTTGAAAATCAGAATCTTCTGTTATTGTTCTACGTAAGTCTGTGATTCCTTTTTTATTTATTGATCCATTCTCTTTATTAGCTTCAAATTCTGGTTGTTCACTTACAGCCTTCAATAGTTGGACAATCAGAGGAGTATTTTTTTGGGTCATTTCTTCCCAAACTTTACGAAGTACATCTTCGCTAGTGTGCAAATAGCATCTAACTGTTCTATGGATTGCAGATGTAGATTTCCTATTATTCTTACGGCTCATAGTGGCAAACTTTCGGTAAAACAAACAATTTTTATTGCTCTTTGCCAGATAACGATCGCCACTTCTGGACGAGATCGCCTTCCAAAAACCTCGGAATTGTCGCACTTGTTCAATCATGTTTTCAATTTACCACAAAACATTGTCACACATTGTTAAACATTATTGAGCCTTGTTTCAAGGTTACGGGAGTATGATGAACTGGCAACAAATCTTTGTAGTGTTGATGAGTCAGAGCGATCGCATACAAACTTCTGTATACTTCCCAAAAGATGTTTATGATGCTTTAGTCAAATGGGCTGAGGAAGAAGACCGTCCTATCAGTAATCTTGTTGTGAGGATTGTCAGTAAGGCAGTTGACGCACGGGAGAAGCAGGAAAAACCACCACAGCAATAACATGGCTAAATAACATTTCCAATTCATACCTGCGAGGAACTTTGGAACGGATAGTAGAAACTTGAAAGCAAGGTTTTGTATTTATTAGTTGCTTCCTATCTTTCGTAGGTAGACAACGCTGCTGTTAACAAGTGATTTCTGAGAGAAAGGCGATCGCAGTTTCGCGTTATGTGTCAACTTACTGGCAAGAGCAATGTATCTTCAATCTCTTACCTTAAGTATCGCCTACAGCCATTTCCCAATAAATTTTACAGACCAATGGTACGATCGCACTTTTTCGCTGTTGTGTAGCAATATCATGATCAGCGATCGCACTCTAACAGATGAATAACTAGTAGATACTTTTTCCAGTTAATATGGCTAACGTGGAACTGACCACGATCGCACTTGGCCTAATGTGACTGGCATGATATTAACAACATCGATGGTGAATCGATATATTTTCTTAGCCCGACGGCCGTTTTCTGGGTCGAAAAACTTCAGCTTCACATCCCAGCAATTACTATTGAGGCGACAGAAAGGGCTTTTTTCAACTTCGATACTATCAAGCTCCATACCGCTCCCGATCGCTAACTCAAAGGTAGAAGCAGCTTGAAAAGCGTTAGTAGCCGCGAAATTAAGAGCGCGATCGCGATCGAGTTGACCCAAGTTTCGCAAATCGTAGTAAATGCGGTGCAGAAAACTTTTGAGGGAACGCCGCATTGCTACAGTATTAGGGGCGCTGGCTTCGGGGCTGACGGCATTAATGGCTGCTTCGACAAGGGGATTGACTTGCCAGCCATACATTCCTCGGATGTTCGGTAAAGCCAGCACAGGAACAACTTGACCAGAGAAAAGTTCGACTGTGCGATCGGTGAGAGTACCGGGAATGCTGATTCGCTCAATGTGTTCGTCGCTAGATTCAGGTTGAATTTGTCCAGCCAGCAACCTTTGAAAGACAGTATAGATTTCGTTAGCAAAAGCCTTTTGGGGTTCTAGGGCATAAATGGGGGTGAGTTCTTGATTCAAAGTCCAGATGAGAGATTTAGCTTCGGCTGGATTTAACTCCAAGTGATTGACCATCTGCCTAGCATCATAGGGATTAGAGGGAACTAATACCCCATTAATCTCAACCACAGGCATTAGTTGTTTGAAGGTGTCGCGGCGGGCTTCGGAGCCGAAGTCATAGCCAATGGTTCCGAGGGCGTAGACTTTGTTGGAGACAGCACTGGGGGCGATGTTAGAGGAATTCGGAAAGGTAGAGGAAGCAGGGTCAGGGGAAGAACTGTCTGCAATAATCGCGGAGTCTACAACAGTGGCTGAAGCGGTGACAAGTGGAGTTGTTGCCCAACTGTGAACTTCATTGGAAGGTACAGAGGAGCTAATGACCGCAGGTTCAGCTATATCTACGGAATTATTGTTGGCAGGCACAATGATTTGTGGGCGAACAGCAGCAGGTGGTTGAACGCTGGGTAAAGACTGCCCAGTTAGCAATTGATAAGCACCAGGAATGTTCAATTTACCAGCCAAACAACGTTCTGGTTCGGCAACTTCTTGAGGATCGCAAGGGATAGCACTGTTGAGAAAAGCCATCCGCACTGCTTCGGCGTTGGGTTGTTCACCGCGCTGCAATTGCACGCTCATCATTAACGCCGAAAGACCAGT
The DNA here is from genome assembly GCF_014696905.1 of Nostoc sp. FACHB-190. NCBI lineage: Bacteria > Bacillati > Cyanobacteriota > Cyanophyceae > Nostocales > Nostocaceae > Nostoc > Nostoc sp. FACHB-190. Next base: position 42,376 of record NZ_JACJQW010000022.1, on the reverse strand, counting down.
CATTAGTGGGGCGGCTAGACTGGTTCCTTCTTGGCGCACAGGTTCATCAGTGCCTGGTTGGGCTGCCAGAATGTTTTCGCCCGGTGCAAGGATGCCTTGTTGTTGATACTGACCGCCCCAGTTACTATAATTTGCGGGTTGTCCGTTATCCTTCATCATGCCTGCTGCTAGGACATTTGGCAAAATCGCTGGAGCGCAAAACCATTCGCCTTTGTTATTGCCACTGGGCGCAACAATCAATATATTATTATCCTGACATTGTTTGACTGCTTTTTGAATCATTTCCTGGGCAAACCCGGTTGTGGTGGGGTGACAGGCTGCACAGTGAATGATATTCACCCCTAGTTCTAATGCCAGGTTAAAGGCATGAGCTATGTTCAGGGGAGATAGTGCTTCATCGCTAGTTGCTGTTTCAAACAGGGGAATGTTAATGGCGGTGCAGTAGGGAGCTACTCCCTCTACGGGAGAACCAGGTTGCCCAAACATCACCGAAAAAATGCCAGTCGCGTGGAATACACCACTCAGACGCTCTTGCACTTGTTTGGGAATTGTATCTTCTAAAGCTTTAATCTCTGCCTCTAATTCTTTAATGGCGGCAGCATAGTTGATATTTGAAGATATTTCTCTTAAGGGCGAGTTTTGCTGCTTGGAGGCACTTAAGGAGCGATATTGCTCGATTACTGCTGCATCTTTGTTTTCTAGCAAAGCATTAAAAACGCTAGTAACGGAGCCGTGTGACAGCATGACATTCGACGCTGTAACACCAGTCGTGGCTTGTGAAGTTGCTGTTTCTGTATCTGCATTCTCCTTTTCGCTCTGCTTCAAAGCCTTTTTTAAAGCCTTTTTCTTGTCACTAAGTGCATTAATTTTAAGTTGCTGTTGAATGTAGAATGGATCGATTGGCTCTAGTGTTTGTTGCCAAAAGGTTTTGACTCTACTTAAATTTGCACCCACAAAGCAAGCGCGATCGAGGTCGGCAGGGCCATCCAAAACAGCGATTTTGATGCGGGAGTCGCCGCGTGTGATGGCTTGAAGTTCGGCAAAACCGGGAATTTTAATTAAGTCAGGCATAGCAATTTTAAAAATTAAATAAATTCTTGAGAAATATGATAAATAAGGGTTTTTATTGTTTGAGTGAACCCAGCATAAATTCTCCCACTGAGGACTCTTCATGTTCGTTTAGGTTGGCGATTTTGCCGAACAATTGGGAGTTACCTGCACCGATCGCAGTCGGGGCTAATTTCATTGCCGTTGCGACAAGATAAAATGTTTGATACAAAACTCCAATATGTTTCAAAATTAAACCGTAACCAATAGCATGGTATTTCCAGAACAATCGCCCAAATCTAGCAGTCACAATCAGCAACACTTGCGGGATATCTTGTTGCCCTGTTGCTTTCCAGGCATCATAGAGTAAAGCTTCCACATCTGGATTTGGTTCGGTAAGCTGGTGTAATCTATGGGCGAGGGGTTGATAGTGGTAAACTCCTGCATCTAATCCTTGACAGTGATTTATCACTGGATAAATCTCCAGTTCGTATAATGCACCACCGCAGGGATAGGGACGTTTTGTGCATTCTCCAATATTCATCAGATCGTCTTCAAAGGTGTAAACTTCTTTGACTCGCGCACAGCGATATAAAAATTCTCCTAACTGAGACAATGTAATTGGTGCTTCACCGTATTCTCGAATTGATTGTCTTGATTCAATTGCTTGGGTGAGGGAAATATCTGTTTGAGCTAACGCTTCTAGGCTAGGTTTCTCTAAGGAAATTACTCGGTCGCTCATGGGCGATTTTACAAAGTGCGATCGCTCGCTATCCTCAAATTGAGGAATTTCTGATTTCGGTGGCTCGTCTAATGGCACTAAACGAGTTTGGCGATGAAATAGCAAGTTATGAAATTGCCATTCGGTTAAAGCTTTACTTTCTGGTTCTAGCTGGATCATTTTGGTGGCGATGAGCAACTGCACGAACGATCGCGCTATCTCTGCATCAATCAACCCATCAGCTAAAGTTAAGAATGTAAATGGCGAATCAACTTCAGCCAGTTTTCCGATTAAGGCTGTTGCCCGCCAATCTAGTAAAATAATTTTGGCTTGAGAAAGGGGAGATTCTAAAATAAACTGTTGTTTTTCTTGTCGCAGAAAGGCAAACCGAGACAGTATTAACGGTTCGGCTTCGCTCACCAACCAAGGTTGTTCCTCATCAAAAGGTGGAACAACAAATTGATAATTTTCGGCGATCGCAATAGCCGTTGCCAATGGTAAAACAGAATGACTAATCCAACCAAGGTTAATTAGCTTTTGCAACTCAAACTCAAAATTCAGACTGGCTTCGATACCATCTAACTCGGCAATAACAGCTTGGAGTTGTGAGAAAGTTTGGCTGGAATACTTGAGGCTTTCTAAGGCGGTTCTCAATCCCGGTTGGGGATGTTCCAAGGTCAGGCGGTGTTGAGTCGATTGCAGCATCAGGCGATCGCTTTCAGTTGTGAGGGCGATATCAGGGCGCAAAGAAAGGGTGAAAGAATCGGACATGATTAAAATACCATTGGCATCGGGTTCATTTGGTTTTCGGTCAAAGGTGCAGAAAGCCATCCGAGTTTCACAGGCACATCATACAGCCTTCCTGCCCCAAATCTTGACCAGAAGTGGCGCAAACCAGGAACAATTGCTTTGACTACAGGTAAGCCAATATCGGGGCGGGTTTGGTTGAGTACCAGCATTTCTAGCCCTGCACCTCTGGCGACTTCCACGCAGTTCAAAACGTCTTGATAAATATCATCACTCCATTGCTCTTGGTAATCTGCGTACAGTTTTGCCCTTTGCTGAGTGCTGGGTGCGAGATAGGGTTGATTGGCTAAGGTGGCCTGGGTAAACCAATGATGTAAGGCGGAGTCTGGAGCAGTTGAATAATCCTGTTGGTCTACACCCACCCCAATTTGATTGACCTCGGTAACGGCTCGTAAAATGGCAATTTTCGGGTCGAAATGCGCTCCATATCCGGCGATGATGCGTTCGTCACCGCCGCCAATATAGCGAGAGACGGCGGCAAAGGCGGGAATATTCAGGTCTGTGGTTAAATCGAGTACCCACAGTTCGCGCTGTTGGCTGCGATACCAATTCTGTAAATCTAATAAGTAAGGTTCGTTAAAACTGGCTAAGTCTACACTGGGACGAGAAAGACGATTATACCACCAAATAGCAACGCTATCCCGCTCTACCAGTTCTAAAAATCCTTGTAAAATGGCATCTTCTAGAGTTCCTCCCGCAGCATTACCGTTGGAGTCGGCAAAACAGAAGCGGTGTTCCTTGGGCAGTTTGTAATCATAGTAACAAAAGGCAGTTGGCAGATATTTGTGCCGTTGCTCGGTTAATGACCATACGGGAGTCCAATCGATCGCTTGCGTTTCGTCAAAGGGTTGGGGAATAAAATCGTGGTCTACAATTATCTTTTGATTCAATTCCTCCCGGTTTTGATACTGGGTATCGCTGAACAGCAAGCATTGGGCTGGATGAATGGCGAGTGCGTCTAATTCAGCCAATGTCGCCCGAATTTTGGGTTCGTCCCCTTGATAAATACCAGAATAACGTTCGATCGCTTCACAAAATCCACTAGCTTGGGATTGGCGATCGCTTTTCCCTTTACCGCCGCTTTTGTGTCCGAGTGATTTTCGCAACTTACTGAGGCTAGAAGATGTACCGAAGGCATGGGTGGCGCTGTAGGTATGCACAAAAGGATTGTTGGGGTCAGAAACCCGCACTAGGGCGCTGACAACCCCGGTAATGGGGCTAATTAAATGCTCGTAGCGTTGCAGAATTTGCTCTGGTGTAAAGGCGCGATGTCCGCCATCTTGCGTAAATAGCTTTTTGCGACTGGTGAGTACAATCTCACTTTTAACTTGTTGGCTGACTAAATCGGGATTTCCGCAAGCAGGGCATTGAGGGCGCTTGGTGAGGGTGTGGGTTTTCTGGGTGAAATTCGTTTGATCCAGGGTGATGATTTTTCCGGCTAATGTCGGAATTTTTGCTTCACTGATGCACTGGTTAACCAGCCATTTGGCAATTTCGGTGGTGGTTAAACTAATTGCAGTTTGCACTGTCGAAGGCAAGCCAGCAACAGCAGTTGGTAAACATCCATTTTCCTGTTTTTTCTGCTTTAAAACCGAGGCTTCTACTTCCCTGTTACCGTTGAGCCGATGGGCGAGGCATTCCCAACATCCCGTTTCCCCAGGATGAAAGATAGAACCAAACCACAGCATTGCACCAATTGGTTTCACTAGTAGCCAAGGTTGCTTTTTTTGCAGCGCCATTTGATTAATACGGCTCAGTTCTGGTTGCAGATAGTCATCAGTGAGAACTACCAGCAAAGAATTATTTCCCCATTGCGCCGCCTCTGTTCCCCCTGTTGCCTCATGCACCGGAATTTGTAGCGCCTGTAATGACTCAACCAAGGGCTGTGCGTCAACGGCTCCAACTGTGGTAATTAATACTTGAGTATTCAGTAATCCCTCGTTTACTGCTTGCGGCTCTACACCAAGCAGACTCCAAAATGCAGCAGCTTCGCGCTTAAGATTGTGGGCGGCATCGGTGAGGTAGCCTTTGGCATCGAGGCGATCTATGACATATTCGATATGTTCAGGTACGACTTGCCCATCTAGTTTCTGAATAATTTCTTCTTTAGTGTAGTGACCGTTGAGCAGAGGAATAATTTGGCAATAAAGGCTACCCGTTAGTGCGTATGTGGCATATTCACTCAGTAAATAGACATTTTTGGGTTCAACAATTTCGACGCGAAAATGAGGTTTAATTTGGGGAATTTTCATAACATCTTATAATTTTGGAATCTAATCTATTTACTTCCGTTTTTTATAAAAGTCTGGGTATAATACAATCTAACATTTTCAATTTTGTTCTTCTCTAACTCCTTTTGAGTTACGCCAATCCACATACAATAAACCTCTTGATGTTGGTAAAAAGTATGAACTTTGTGTGCTGTATCGTTAATCGCAAAATAGTTGAGTAATTCTTTTTGATATTTTAATTTGTAGTACAACACTGGCTGAATATTAGCTTTTGACAAACCTATTAAAAAATCATCTGCTGCCTTGAGGCGTTGTAGCACAAGTGGCGGAAATATTTGCTTCAGAAAAGCCTGGGTATCAGGCTGTTGAAACTGATCTTCTGTCAGTTCAGCATAAAGTTCAATCTCACTGCGACCATCTAAGTAAAAGTCAAACCCAATTATAGAAACAGTTTGCAATGCAATCGAACGTAGAGCCGCGGAGCTATTGCCGTCGAGAGCTAAAGCTGTATCTACTTTTTCTGGATAATTCTCTAGAATAAAGTGAATTTTAAGGCTGGAATCAGCAAGGTTTGTCCGCAGATCAATTCCAGTTGTTATACGTTTCACTTTAGTAAAATCAAATTTTTTTCCTAGAAATTCCTGAAGCAAATCGTAGCTAATTTTAACATCTACTCGACTTTCAACTCGACGAAAAAAATCTAAAATTTTTGCTAGTTGCGCCTCGAACTGTTCAACGAAAAAAATTAAAAATCTGCCTGCTAGGACTTTATCTGATTCGACTTTACAGGAAGCTTCAATTGCACAATCACCATCAAAATTCGCCACAAAGTTTTCAAAGATTTCTAAAGGATATAAAGGTTCGACTTCAAAGGCTGCTCGGTGCTTACCAATGAAGTGCAATCTCCTATCTCTAAGTAATAGTGTTTGAATATCAGAAGTCATCATTGTGCAACTCACATAAAAAATAGCAATGTCGAGGAAATTAAGATTAGACCTCAAAGGAGGCAAGGGAGGAAGTAAAATCATCAACTTCTTCCCCTGCCGAACTGTCTCCCCCTCTCCCTATCCCGTCACGACGGCTCCTGACGGAAACCCCCCAGGTGAGGGCAATTGCAGCTCAATTCATCCGAGCTTGCTCAAGCTCCTAGACGGGAGAAAAGGCAGTTTTGAGGAAATTAAGAGACATCGGTAGAGTGGGAACCTATTCTGCGTCGTCTCCGTCATAAGAACACCAGGCATTTTCGTCCGTCCAGCTTGACGCTAGTACAGATGCAATAGATGCACTATAAGCATCGTCGCTATACAGTTGCAGGGCTTCTTCCGAGAGTTCAGCCAACTCAGCAGGCAGTTGTCCAGTGGTGATGCGGTTGACGGGTTGTGCCGCTTGAGGCATTAAGTTTTTCTTGTCCATGAGAGTTTTTCTCTAATTTTTGGTTGTTCGTGTTTGTCCCGTTGTCGAGTTATTGCTCAGTCGGTGGGTCTAACCGCTTCCTTTTCTAAAAGAAGACTTCCCTGCTGACCGCGCCCAGTGTCAGGTATCTCAGGGCTAACCAGGCTCCTAGATGGGAAGAAAGGCAGTTTTGAGGGGATAAAGAAGTTCGGGGTAGCCCAGGAACTTACTCCGCGTCGTCTCCGTCATAAGAACAGACACCTGGTATCCCCCAAGAAGCTAGTACAGATGCACTACCAGAGGCATCCTCTCCCAGTTGGGACAAAGCTTCTTCTGACAGTTCTGCAAGTACATCCGGCAATTGTCCGGTGGTGATGCGGTTGACGGGTTGTGCCACTTGGGGCATCAAATTAAAGTTTTCCATGAGATATAATTCTCCGTTTTTATGTTTTGTGGATGTCCCGTTGTCGAGCCATTACTCAGTCGGTGGGTCTGACCGCTTCCTTTGTGAAAGAAGACTGATGAGATCAAGCAACTTCATCTCTACGCCCAGATTCGACCACGGCGAAAGCTTGGCTCGGCCTCGGTTTTCTGCTGTTTGGCCATTTCTCGAAACCAGTAGCCGTAATCCTCCAATCCAGTCGATCGCACTAGCACTTCCTGTGGGTCTAGCTTTAGCTTTAAGGGAATTTCCACTTCCTCCCAAACAGCATCACCACTGAATGTTCCCACTGCCCGATTAGTCGTCTTATCGTGAAGGGTTGTCCCCAATTTCTCATTCAAAGACCAATAGCGCACTAAGCCGAGTTCCCGACCTGTGAGGGGATACAGCCAATTTGCTTCAATGTCCGAGAGCGATCGCCCATATCGCCACACCCTCACTTCCAACAGCCTACCCTGCAAGCGAGATTCGGGTATGTCGGGATGTCCCCCCAGATAGGTATTGCCAGAGGAGACAACTGCGGGAATGGCAATTTGATTGTCGTTGTGTACGCCGTTAATATAAAGCTTGGTAGCACCAGCAGAACTTCCCGCCCTGACGACGGCAACGTGATACCAACTTTTAGGGGCGATTGTCTGGGTAGATGCGATCGCTTCTTTAGCCAGGGGAGTCTGAAACTTGAGTTTGCCGCCTTCGAGATAAAATAGCGTTTCTCCTTCAGCAAAAATCACCTGCTTGCCAGCATCAGTAGCCGGGTACACCCAGGCTTCAATTGTGAAGTTTCCTTGGATCTTGAGCGCCCCACTACCCGCAGATATACCTTGATGTTTGTCATCCAGCACTAACACACTCTGCCGATCCTGCAAGGCAACCGGGGGGATGGGTTGAGTAGTCTCAGGGGTTGATGTAGGGGAAGTGCCTGATGCTACAGAAGGTTGTGGGCTGGGTGCGACATTGGGCGGAGCAGTTGCAGGTTCACTCTGTCCACCAGATGATTCGCTTGGTATAAACTGTTTGTCTGGTACGGTCGATGGACTAGGTACGACATTGGGAGGAGCGATCGCAGGTTCGCTGAGTTTTTCAGATTCTGCTTGTGCGTTAGCGAAGCTTGCCGTAGGCATCGGCAGGTCTAATTGCACCCAAGAAGCACCAGTAATTGTACCGTGATTGCTCTTGCTGGTTCGGTCATGAGCTAGATTGTTACTGCCTTCATTTAAAGGCCAATAACCAACCAATCCTGACTCCGAACCTACCAGCCGTTGGGAGAGATTATTTTGAATTTCTTGTTGGGTACGAGTTATCTTCCAAAGTCGGATTTCAGCTATTTTTCCAGCAAAGGTATGAAATTCATCATTATCTTTATACATTCCAAATAATAAGTCATTTTCGGGATTGTAATTGATGTTATTTCCTGCCAATGTTTGTTTAGCTTTTTCTATGCCATCAATATACAATTTCATTTCCTGACCATCATAAGTCCCCGCAATATGATGCCACTGATTGAGAATAATTGTGTTGGCTCCACTACTGAGATACTGAATTCCCAGTGAAGCAACTTTTAAACCAAAGTAAATCCCACTATTGCCGTCAAGCAGCAAACCATATCCACTTTCTGTTGAGCCAGTATCGAAAATATTACTAATAATCCCAGCATAAGCTTTTTGAGATGCTACACAAATCCAAGCTTCTAGAGTAATTTCTTTCTTAATTTTAAATTCAGGTTTTTTACCTAAATCTACCGCGCTATCTTGTCCATCAAATACAAGCACTGGCTGCAAAGATTCTGTTGAACTTTTGTTTGATTTAGCCATAACTGCGACACATCTCCCTCAGCTTGTGAAAATGAAATTTTAGGGAACTGAATTAGAAAAACGCAGAACTAGCGAAACCGCGAAAGCAACCGCAGCCACCAGAGGTTTTGAGTTGATTGTAGCTACGGTATTCAAAGGCGGCTGGATCGTTGAAGTTTGCTCCATGCAACAATTTCATCCGAATGTTAACCAATTGTTCGACACTGCCGTTAACCACATCGACAGCTTCATGGGGTTGAATTAAATCGGGGCGTTTGACGGGAGGAGATTGTTTGGGAAGTTTCATAGTTGGTATTTTGAATGAATTTGGAGTGCATTATGGCTGGGATGAGCCATAAAGTTTTTTTATCTTATGTCGAGAAAACGCCGTCACTTCCAGACTGGGTATGCTTACCACATCACAACTCGATGTAACAACCGGGAGTTTAAACTACAACGGTGAGAATGCCGGGAGGTGTTTTTATATGCCATCAAACAAGCGATTGAGAAATACAACTTTAAGCTATATGCCGTTTGCATCATGTCAAACCACATCCACGACTTGATTGAACCGATTCAAAAGGATAATTGTAGTAGCGTGACAAGCTTAAAATGTTTGGTTGATTAAATTATTTAAAATGTCATTGCGAGGAGGAACGACGAAGCAATCCTAGCCCTTGCGATTGCTTCGTTCCTCGCAATGACAGAATTAGCATTTCCATTTTTTGAACCTAGCAAATTAAGCTTGCCGCGCTACTACACGAAATCAATTTTTTAACGCTAACTGAACCGTATTGGGAAATACTGAGGATTTTGCAAGCGGTACAACCCGAAAAGTAAGACAGCCAGAAAGTGTCATTGGGGAAATAAACTCCTAGCTGGCTTAGACCTCAAAGTCGGCAAGGGGAGTAGAGACCAAGGAAGGAATCAACAGAATCGAACTAACAACTCAGCCAATCCAACTCAACCTACCTTCATCTCTCCCTGCCCCATTTCTCCCTGCCCCTGCCCTTTCTCCGTCACAGTGCCAGGGAGACGAAACCCTCGCCGTGAGGGAAATTGCGGATAGATTCATCCGCGCTAACCAGGCTCCCAGACGGGATGAAAGGCAGTTTTGAGGGGAAAAGAAGTTCGGGGTAGCCCAGGAACTTACTCCGCGTCGTCTCCGTCATAAGAACATACGTAACACTTCAATCGTCCATAATTCAATGCTAGTACAGATGCACTACTAGAGGCATCCTCTCCCAGTTGGGACAAAGCTTCTTCTGACAGTTCCGCCAGTACATCCGGCAATTGTCCGGTGGTGATGCGGTTGACGGGTTGTGCCACTTGGGGCATCAAATTAAAGTTTTCCATGAGATATATTTCTCCGTTTTATGGTTTGTGGATGTCCCGTTGTCGAGCCATTACTCAGTCGGTGGGTCTGACCGTCTCCTTTTGTAAAAGAAGATTTTCGTTGAACCCTACCTGGCTTAAAAGCAATTGCGGAGCGATTCATCCGAGCGAACCAAGTTCCAGGACGAGGGGAACGGAAGCTTTGAGGGAATTTGAAAACATAGGTAAGTAGTAGAACACAATTAATTACACAACACTACGGGCTACAAGCCTTGTTTAGTAAGGAATCAACAAAGAATCAATGTGTAATTAATTCTGTCTAATTACTTAAAGCGGGAAACTATTCTGCATCATCTCCGTCATGGGAGCAGGCACATATACACCAACAAGCCCTATCCAAATAAGAAGCGAACACAGCAGCAGTGGAGCCTCCCTCCTCCTGTTGCAAGGCTTCTTCCGACAGTTCAGCTAGTATGTCCGGCAGTTGTCCTGTGGTAGTGCGGTTGACAGGTTCGGCTGCTTGGGGCATTAGGTTTTGCTTATCCATGAGAGTTTTTGTCCTTTTGTAGTTTGTTTGTATCCCGTTGTCGAGCCATTGCTCAGTCGGTGGGTCTGACTGCTTCTGTGTAAAAGAAGACTGTTCGCGCGGCACTACCTAATACGCCGAAGACCAAGTTCTCACATCGCCCAGCGTCACCGGAATCAGGTCGCTGACATCAATAGTGAACCGGAATATTCTCTTCGCACGGCGGCTATTTTCTGGGTCAAAGAACTTCAGTTTCACATCCCAGCAATCGCTATCCAAGCGACAGAAGGGGCTTTTCTCCACTGTAATACTGTCGAGTTCCATACCCGTTGCTACCGCTTCAGCAAAGGTAGAAGCTGCTTGAAAGGCATTCGTTGCGGCAAAATTCAGCGCCCGATCCTGAGACGTAGTGCCGAGATTGCGTAAATCGTAGTAAATCCGGTTGAGGAAACTGCCTAATGTGCGTCGAATTGCTTCTTCTTGGGCATCTCCAACGGTACTTTGTACTGTTTCAATGGCAGCACTCACCAGGGTATTAATCTTCCAGCCATACATCCCGCGCGGGTTTTGCGGTGCTATTAACGGCACTACTTGCCCTGAAAATAGCTTGACAGTCTTTCCTGTCAATATTCCGGGAATGCTTACCCGTTCAACATATTCTTCGCTGCTTTCTGCCTGAATTTGCCCTGCTAGTAGTTCTTGCAAAACTGCGTAAGTCTCTCGTGCAAATGCCCCCTGTGGCTCAATTGCATAAATTGGCGTTAATTCAATGTTCAACGTCCAAATGAGCGATCTCGATTCCGAAGGCACAGCCGCCAGATAATCTACCATCTGCCGAGCATCATAAGGGTTTGCTGGTACAGTTACCCCACCAATACTATAGGCAGGCATTAATTGTTTAAAGGAATCTCGCCTCGCCTCCGAGCCAAAGTCATAACCTAATGTGCCTAACGCATAGACAAATTGACTGTCAGCGAGTTCGCTGGGTGCTTGGCTGGCGGTGACAAAGTTCGATGGAGATTGAGTCATAGCAGGTATTTGAGAAGTTATCGAGTGAGTAGATGGTGTAGTTATCAAAAAAGCGGGAGTTGAAGGCGCTACTGAACTTGTAACTACTTGAGATTGATTTTCTCTTGCAGTGGTAACAACTTCAGCAGGTTGCACGGCCGCAACACTTTCCATTAGAGGTTGAGCATTGATAAAATCCTCTGCCTCACCAAAAGAGCGATCTGATGATTCCACCCCGCTTTGTGCTGTTCCACCGCAACCGCAACCAGAAGCCGCCACCGTTTCTTCTGAATCTGACACTGTTCCTCCAAATAAGTATTTAAGTACACCAGGAATATTGAGCTTGCCAGCTAAACACTGTTGTTGAGCAGAGCCATCAGCAGTGGTACAGGGTAAGGCAGTTTTTAAAATTGCCTCCTTCACTTTTTGCGGATCGGGGATTTCTCCCCGTTGAAGTTGCAAACTTAATAACAGTGCTGCCACTCCCGTAATTATGGGCGTGGCAAAACTGGTACCGCTTAACCGGGTTGTTCCGCCTCCCGGCTGTGCGCCTAAAATGTCCTTACCAGGTGCGAGAATACCTTGCTGCTGGTAAGTTTCACCCCAGTTACTAAAAGCGAGTGGCTGATCTAACTCATCCATCGCCCCAACCGCTAACACAGCAGGCAAAGCTGCCGGAACGTGTAAACAAGCACAGCCATCATTACCTGCTGCTGCTACAAGTAGCACGTTATTGTCCTGGCAAAGCTGAACCGAGCGTTTGAGCCACCCTTCTGCTTCACCTTCATCCGTGAGTTGCCCGCCACTAATATTGATGATGTGCGCCCCAGCATTAACGGCTTGCTCGATCGCGCGAGCTAAATCAAGTTGGGATAGGTTGAGGCGATCGTCATGAAACACAGGCACAATCAGCCCTTTGCATTTAGGAGCAACCCCCATAACTGGGCTACCCGGCTGACCAAAAATGACGCTAGTAACATGAGTTCCGTGAAGTGACATATTGCCATCGGATTTGGCCTGTCCACTCACTAGCGTTGGTAGCACGGTTAAGTCTGCGCCTTGAAAACAGGAATGCTCTAAATCAACTAGTCCGTCGAGTACAGCAACGCAGACTTGTGGATGACCCAGAGTTTCAGCTGATAGTAAGGAAATCCCTGATCTATGCAAGGAATCTCTCCTTTTTATTCCAATTTTTGGACTAAATTATCTCAAAAGAATTATGTAGCTTTTTCAGTAAATTTAATTTTTTTTCAAATTCTGCATTTCTGTTTTTGTTCAATTACTGATGCTATTTGCTAAATATAATTTAATACTTAAAAGCTCTCGAAAAACCTAAAAAATAGGTTTTAATTTATCGAAGTAAATTCCAATCTATCATTTTAAATATATTAGGTTTATTACTAATTTCAATGTTAAGAAACAATTTATCAACACTATTCATACTCTCCACTTGCCTGATTTAACGTATCAAGTGGAAGTCTACCACACTTGGTTAAAACTTGAATTTCACAAAAAGTAAATATATTGTAAAAATTGCTTTTGGGTAGCTTTCTCAAAATCCGAAATTTTATAAAATGTCTAAAACTCTACTGCCAAAAACACTTTAGAGTGTATATGATCTATAAGGATCATAGAAGTATTTAATGCAAAAAAATAACTTATATTAAGAATAGTATCAATAACTTGCAACTCATCCCTGGAATGTGGGTGGCATAAGCATAAAATTATTGCTTGCAATTAGCCAAAATTCTGCCAAAAATCAAACACGGTCAAATACCACCTGTAAGAGGTTAAGAGAATTTTACCCTTGTCGAGGGGGTGCGAAAAAAGGGGATAAATCCGGCTTGGTAACTGGCTTTTGCAGAGCTTTGATACAAGGAGCTATTCATTTGAGTGCGATCGCAACTGCGATTAATTAGTTACTACTCATATAGACTTGTAATAACAAATTACCTTTTAATAAAGCTAAACCCGTCATGTGTCTGACGGGCCTTTTGAAACTTTGGGTGCAGAATTAATAATTTCGTCTATCCATCGCCTGAGAGAATCATTTTCATCTCTCAGGCTGCGGTTTTTCCCAAGAGTTCGTTTTGAATGATTGCAACTTGTTGCTTTAAGTTCTCTAATTCACTGTGCATTTTAGCTAAATCTGGCGCTTCGTGGCGTTCTTCTGCAAGATAAGAACGAATCCATCCCATAATTAATTCCGAAGCCGTTTTCCCTTCAGACTGAACTTTAGCCATAAAAGCTTCCTTTGTCTCATCGTCCATTCTGACGATGATTTGATTATTCAGCTTTGTTGTCTGACGCTTTGCCATGTTAATTATCGTTTCAAACCCTAAATCTGTAATAACTCTATTTACCTCGATTTTGCAGGGTTTGGAAAACTTTGTAGTAACGCTCTTGCTTTAGTAATAACAAGTAACTACAATATAGTAACAAAACAAAGGCGATCGCCCTCCGCCAAGAGTAATGCGATCGCTTTTTGTAAAACCCCATCAGTGAGGTTATTCACATGATTATACAAGAGGGATTTGACGACCAAACTTTGACGCAATCAGAGTTTGACGAATATATTGACCAGTTAACTGACCCAGCACCACCAGAAATAGAAATTGACTCTGTAACCGATGATTTTGGAGAACTTTATCGAGTTTGGCATGGCTCGCAATTGCTAGGCACTTTTTATCAAAATCTTGAGGGTAAATGGGTGGCACAACCTTGTAATAGGGATGAAAGACCTTGTTACGATACTCCTTTGCAAGCGCAGTTGATCATCATAGCTGTTAATGGTTTGCTAGTGGCAGATGTAGCAGCGTAAAAGCGTTGATAAATAAATTTTCCATCACCTGGAGACGTGGTTATTCCCGTCTCTTTTTTATTGGCTTTGCCTTCTAATCTGTGGAACTTAGGAATTGCTTAGTATGCTTTTTGTCGCTTTTTCATACTTCTAAAAGGTGCATGGCATTTTTTACATTCTCCCTGTTCCCACAACGCTGGGATAGCAAAACGCTCCTTGCAAAAGGGACACTCTGAAAGTAGACGTAACTTGTGGCGATCGCATCCCACTGTTGATTGAAACTGCCACTCCAATCGATGATATGGTTGCTCTGCATAACACGCAGCACACAAGCGTATTGGCTCCAGTTTCATTTTTTCACCCTTGGGTGGGAGCATTTGAGCAATTCGGTCTGTATCCAAACCAATTAATTTACTAATAGCGTCTAATTCCTTTTGGCTGGGAAACGGATTAAACCGAAATTTCTCCCACCTTGCTAATACTGGGCCAATACCTGCGGCTTTACTTAAAGTTCCAGGGGACGATACGCAAACCGCTTCGTGTCGCCTAAATCGACCAAAATAGTGACTGATACTCTCCCCTTCCTGGGGTTCGATGTACCAAGGTGGATTATGAACTGCTTCTGGCTCCATAACTTCTGGTTCATAATTTGAATTAAAACTTAAACCTAAAGCAAATAAGCTGCTTCAACTTTTCATCTTTAACTTAACTTTTGGTTCTTTGCGTCTGCCAAATTTCTTAGTTAGATTAACTTGATTCAATTCAAAATTTGGCTCATCTAGTTTCAAGATTGCTATTTTCCGCAGCAAATCATACAAAGGCTCAATCAATCCCCCAGACTTTAGCCTCAAATAAGCAATTACACTCTCAATTTGTGTCAGTTTTAATTGACCATTTTCTGGCAAAAATTTTGCTTCCCAATCATCCACAACTTCAATAATTTCATCTTCAGTTAAATTAGGAAATTCGTATGGCTCTAAAAATGAGTCATGAACGCGCACGTAGGGCAAACTTTTTCGTTCCAGAATATTCTCACTTAAATAGTAAGTCCCAACTAAGATAACGGGGATTCTGAGTTTTGTGAAAACATCAATTAGCTCGTTAAACGCTTCTAACGTCAGGTAATCTGCATTACCGATAACGAGTAACTTTACACCATATCCTTTAAGAGTACCCCAAGCCCGCGATCGCAAATCTCTTAATGCGCCAACATGAGCAAGTGGATGACCTATTTCTTCCAGAATGGAACAATACAAATCCGTTGGCCCACCATGCTGCTCAATTTCGGCGTAGATGACAGTCGCAGGAATTTCTAACAGAGTTCCTCTTCGCTTTACATATTGTGTCCTGTAAAGTTGACAGGCTTTTAATAAGCCAGAACCCGTAGCAGATGTCACATAACCACAGAGTTTTGCATCACGCTGATCGTCAAGCCAGTCAAACAATTCCGTATCACGGTCAAGAGCAAAATACGTGTTAGCTTTACCAATTCGCTCAACCTCAGCTTGGATTTGGGGCGATCGCCTCTGTTCCTCAGTAGGTTGAAAATCTGCACCTACCTGCTGCTGAACTTCTAGATTGGCATGAGCTAAGTTTGTCTCTGACATGGCACTTACCAATTATCTCTCATAAATTGATTCCAATCTTTTACACCTAATTTAGGTCGTCGTTTAGCTTTGGCTGTTTGATTGGTAGCAGGTTTTTCGTGTATAACTTGCTTATCTATAGAATTTACAATGTTTGGTGAATCTGGGTCAAAACTATTACTGACTAAAATTTTTTCTGAAGTTGTAACTTCTTCTGGCACTTGATTTTCAGGAAACAACTCGACTACTTTTGATTTGTTAGTCTTAACCTCATGTTCTTGTTGAGCTTTTTTCCGGCGTTGTCTGCGCCTGTCTTTACGAGTTTGTTCAACATCCTCAAATCTAGATAACCGTTCATTCAAAATAGAAGAATTATCAACTTCCTTACCAGCATTACGTAATTTTTTCTTAATATAATTCAATTCACCCAGAGACATCCTTTCTTGTTCACAATCTCTAGCGTGTATAACACCAATAAACTCTCCTGGTTCACCATTAATAGGGCGAGTATAAGCCAGAACTGTTGTAATATTACGCTTGTCATATCTTAGAGAAACTTGTTTAGCCTCATACTTCAATAAGCAATCTCCTTGATATACCCAACCTAGAAAGTTTACAGAACCATATTTCTCTACATTGCGTATAGCAATCTTCATTAAACAAATATCTAGTTCACGTTCATCGATAAGTTCAGGTTCTTCTAGTAAAAAACCTGATTTCCATCGCTCAATACGTTTTTGATTTTTTACCCTTGGATAATCATGATGATTATAGTGGTCTACAAAATATCTGACTAATATTTTCTCTAACTGATCAAGCGTTATGCAGGCAGTTTTTTCAGCTTCTGGAGGACGTTCCTCAACGCTAGAACCCGTGTATCCACCATATAATGACAAAATTTCTTTATTAATCTTGTCAAATATTGATTCAATTAAACCACCTGCTTGGGGAAAAGCACGTAAACGCCGTTTAAAATCCAATTGTAGTGAAATTTGTTTTAAATGTTCTGACTTAAATTCCTTTGCACGGTCTGTCACTACATATTCAGGAATTCCATAAACCTCCCATGTTTTTTGAAGCTCATATTCTTCTCCATAGTATTTTGGAAGAATTGCATGACGCAGAGCCAAACCAACTTCATGTGAGCCAGCAGCCTCAAAACCTAAATAGAACCCAGTAACACAACCAGAATAACTATCCATTACCAATGTGATGTATGGACGACCAATAACTTTTTTGTCATCCTCATAAATTAACAAAATGTCTAATTTAGTATGGTCTATCTGCCAAATCTGGTTGCTGTGGGTGATTTCTAAAATCTCTTCTGTTGTTTGGATAATTTGCCCTTCTATCGGTGAACCAGGATGACGAACTGTCTTATTTTTTTCTTCTAAATAGGAATTGATTACTTTATATACAGTGACATGAGAAGGGTAATGTCCTGCTATTAAATCTTCTCGCACTTGGGAGTAATCTTTAAATTTTTCATTATATTTCTGGTCTTCCAGTTTTTTGCCTTTAGATGCTAAAGCTTTTAAATACCCAAAAATCTGATTATGGTTAATTCGGGAACCTTCTCTATGACCCCATTTATGAAGCTTCACAATAAAATCATGCCATTGCTTGGAAATACGATATTGTCCCTTATCCTTACGCCCAACAGCTAACGTTGCAACTCCTACCTGTTCAACTTTCTCTACCATACGTTTAATAGTTCGAGTGCTTTTACCCAGGGCTTTGGCTGCATCTGCGATCGCATCTCTACGAGCCGCCTTGTTAGGTGCTTGACGAATAGCATCTATCAAGTCCACCTTTTTTAGATATTCTGGAGAATCTTCGTTAACAAGCAGATGTTTTGTTTGTTTTTCATCCGTTTGTGCTGTCTCTTCAGCCTCAAATGCTGGAAAGGCTTGGCTGGTAGTCTTCCTGGGCATAAGCTGCTCCTGAAAAAAAAGACATCATTTACTTTAAAAGTTTAAAGTATTTATGACATCATTTGCTTTAAAAGTGATGAGAGGATAATTTTAAAGCAAAATCGCAAAAACCTTTACCTATTCAGCACTCTGGCGATTAGCTGGCTGATTAAAAAAATGACAATAATTCTTTAAAGTGGACAATAATAATTTAATGGACACCATTAAGGCTTCACCTTCTAAGATTACTAAGGCTGTCCTAACTGTCCTAATGGTATTTCATGCTTCGGACAATAACAAGTGGTAACTCTAGGGTCAAGTTGACTAAATTATGGGGTAAGCCTTGGTTACTACTATGACTACTAATGACAAAATCTATCAAAATGATGGCGATCCCTAGGGCTAAAAAAGCTAGTCTAGCCGCTTCTGGATATATGCTGAAAATCAAAAAGTTTAAGGTTTATCTACTCGTTAGTAGAGCGGTTGGGTTGATGAGTGTTGGCTTTCATCACTCTGCGGGTTTGTCTCAGTCACCCCAACCAAGGGTGCAATTAACTACGGAACCGCCAATTGGTCAAATTATACCTTTTGAGGCTGAAGCTAGTAAACCGCAATTACCAGTCAAGCTGACACTACAAGTCTAAGGTTGTACCTGTTGAATTAAGTTTTGTGTTTGTTGATAGTTTACGGTGTCGCCTTGCTGACGGAAAAGTGTTGCGGCTTGCTGTAAATCCGCGATCGCGTTACGCTGATCTCCTAAAGCATATTTAGCCAGTCCGCGATTACCGTAAGCATCTGCTAAATTTGGATTCAAGCTAATTGCTTGATTAAAGTCAGCAATTGCGGCTTGGGGATTTTGTTGTTTAAAGTAAGCCAGTCCCCGATTATAGTAAGCATCTACAGACTGCGGATCAATTTTGATTGTGCTGTTAAAGTCGGCAATTGCTTTTGGTAAATTTCCCATTTGGGCATAAACTGTTCCCCGACTATTATAAGCGTCTATGTGCTGGGGATTGAGTTTGAGTGCTTGGTTAAAGTCGGTAATTGCGGCGCTTAAGTCTCCAATTTGTGATTTAGCTAAACCCCGCAGACAAAAACCTTCGTAAAATTTGGGATTCTGCTGTACTACTTTATCAAAATCTGCGATCGCTGCACGAAAATCGCCTTGTTCTAACTTCTGTATCCCTTGTTGATAAGATACTTGAAAACTTGTTTGATCATTTGGTGTCTTGGCATAGACAACCCCAGGTGTTGCACCCAACAAAATTGTAATTCCCAAAACTGCAATTTTTTGCTGGATATACTTCATCAACTTCACCCCTTCATATTTGCAGTAATTTTCCATATTTTAACTAATAACATTCAAATCATCCGAATTTGATAAAGATTCTCTTTCTTAAAAAATTCAACTTGCATAAAATAGCAATTTCTCATAAATTTGAATATATGCTCATATATTAAATAAACCGGGATTTTGCCAAAATGCAACATAAAATACATTCAGACCATTCCGATTGTTGCGGTCACGATCATCATGATAATCATAACCATAACCATGAGCATCATCACGATGATAATCATAACCATGACCACGGCGGAGAATTTATTTTCAAAAATGAGATATATTCTCTAATTGTCATTGGTGTTTTGTATATATCTGGGCTAATTTTTGAACAACAATTACATAACACACCTTATGCAATTGGCGAATATTTAGTGTTTATTCCTGCTTACCTTTTGAGTGGTTGGACTGTGTTAAAAACAGCCGGACGCAATATCCTCAAAGGCAGAATTTTTGATGAAACATTTTTAATGACAATCGCCACACTAGGAGCTTTAGCAATTCATAAATTACCCGAAGCTGTAGGTGTGATGTTGTTTTACAAAATAGGCGAATTATTTCAAGATATAGCTGTAAGCCGTTCGCGTAACTCCATCAAAGCTTTATTAGAAGTACGCCCAGATTATGCTAATCTGGAAACAGAAGGTACTATCAATAAAGTATCTCCAGAAGCCGTAAAAATTGGCGACATCGTAGTTATTAAACCAGGGGAAAAAATTCCTCTAGATGGGGAAATTATTACAGGAAATTCCCAAGTTGATACATCAGCTTTAACAGGAGAATCAGTACCACAAACCGTTAGGGTTGGCGATACAGTATTAGCTGGTTCTATCAATCAAGTTGGATTGCTCAAAATTCAAGTCACAAAACTATTTAATGAATCTTCCATCGCCAAGATTTTAGACTTAGTACAAAATGCCAGAAGTAAAAAAGCAGAAACCGAAAAATTCATTACAAAATTTGCTCGTTATTACACGCCCATAGTTGTTTTTATCTCTCTAGCAGTCGCCATATTACCACCTTTATTAATTCCTGGGGCGACCTCTTCAGAATGGGTTTATCGCGCTTTGATATTATTAGTAATTTCTTGCCCCTGTGGATTGGTAATCAGTATACCTCTGGGTTATTTTGGGGGAATTGGTGGTGCAGCCAAACGCGGGATTTTGATTAAAGGCTCGATGTTTTTAGATACCTTAACTACAGTTAAAACAGTAGTTTTTGATAAAACAGGAACTTTAACAAAAGGTGTGTTTAAAGTAGTCGAAATTGTGCCATTTAACGGATATAGCGAAAAAGAAATAATAGAATTAGCCGCCAAAGTAGAAGCTCATTCCAATCACCCCATCGCTCAATCAATTCGAGCCGCATATACTGAGAGTTTTGATATTTCCGAAGTGTCAAATTATGAAGAAATAGCAGGACAGGGAATTAAGGCAACTGTAGGCAATAAACTAGTATTAGCAGGAAGCGATCGCCTACTCCATCAAGAGCAGATTACCCATCATACCTGCGACGTAGAAGGTACAGTTGTACATCTAGCGGTAGATAATATTTACGCTGGATATATTATTATTGCAGATGAGTTAAAAGCCGATGCGAAAGCAGCGATACAAGCACTCAAAAAAATCGGCGTAGAAAGAACAGTTATGTTAACAGGAGATAATCAGGCGATCGCGGCTCGAATTGCTCAAAAAATTGGCATAGACTCTTATATTGCCGAGTTATTACCAGAAGAAAAAGTTTCGGCAATTGAAAAGTTAATTAGCACTAATCCTAAACATAATAAAGTCGCTTTTATTGGTGATGGTATTAACGATGCACCTGTGATTGCTAGAGCCGATGTTGGTATGGCTATGGGTGGGTTAGGCTCAGATGCAGCAATTGAAACTGCCGATATCGTCATCATGACAGATGCACCTTCTAAGGTAGCTACAGCAATTCAAATTGCCAGAAAAACTCGCCAAATAGTTTGGCAAAATATTAGTTTTGCCTTAGCAATTAAAATTGCATTTATTGGCTTAGGAATTTTAGGTGTCGCAACCATGTGGGAAGCTGTATTTGCTGATGTTGGTGTAGCCTTGCTGGCAATTTTTAACGCCACCAGAATTATGAAGTAGTCAGGGAACTGTCTGCTATAGGAGTCGTCAGTTTAACTCCTACTACTTAATAGAGAAATCAAGTGAATCTACCAATTAAAAACATCACAACTACTGTGTTAGCTTTATTAATTAGCTACTCAGCCAACCCAGCAATTGCATTACCACAAAGTAACACTCATAATTTCACCATTGCTCAATCAAAACATTTAAACGATACTTTAATTGTGCCTGGTGAAAGAGTCGGGCTAATTACCCGCAAAACCACCAAAAAAGATTTAGTCAAGCTATTTGGTACATCGCGCTTAACTGATAAAACCATTTATGGCCCAGAAGGAATCGGTCGTTTTGCCGCTACTCAGGTAAACTTAGGCCGAGAGCGATCGCTTTTGGTAGTCTGGAGTGATAACACGCGCACTAAACCCCTAGATGTGCGTAACTTAGGTACAGCGTGGAAAACCCGCGAAGGTATTGGTATGGGTACGCCGTGGCGCGAGTTACGCCAAAAATTAGGTAACTTTAAACTTTATGGATTGGGTTGGGACTATAGCGGTACGATTTTGCTAGACAGCAGTAAACTATCCCGCTATCAAGGTAAACTCATCCTCCGCGTAGACTCTGCGCCTAATGCTGACCAAAAATACCCCCAAGACTATCAAGCCGTCCTCGGTGACAGCACTTTTTCCTCTAGCAATTCTCACTGGAAACCTTTAGATATGAGAGTTGCTGAGATGATTGTCATACTTAACCCCAGTCAGTATTAAGGGACTTCATCATTTACGGACAAGGTGGATAAGGGAGATAAGGGAGACAAGGTGGACAAGGGGGACAAGGGAGACAAAGAAGACAAGGAAGATATAAGTCTTGTTGAGTTAGAACATGGGATGATTTATTTTTTGGAGTTTAGCCTGCACATTAGTAGGAATGAAAATTTTATTGCTTACCGACAGAAAAAACGGAAGCTCAAGTTAATTAGTGTCTATTTATACCATTTTTGATTTTGGAAATCGCTATACTTATTTTTAGGTTCTACCTGGGAATGATGAAGTGGCTCTGCCACTTCTTTTTATTTGAGCCATATCCCATATAAAAGTCAAAAGTCTGATTTAACTTTTCACTTTTTCGCATTACCTAATCATTAGTCAAATCATCACGCCATTTATTGAGATTTTCTGGAGGTTCAGCCTCACGTACTCTTGCTAATTGCCAAGTTCCCCACATCAATGGCTTTTGTTTTTCAACATGGTTAATAAACTGCACAATAGAGTGATCTGCTTTGATGGGTGTTTTTAAGTCAAAGCGAATAGTTTGGAAAATCTTACTATCACCTTTAACAAAATGTGTACCCACAAGCTTGGCTAACCACAACGCAAATTTATTAAACAACCTGCCCAAAATTCCCCGACGTTTTTTCATCATAAAAATAGTTCGCCCTTCTGTTTTGCCCTCTGCTAACAGACGTAGAGCAAACATAATATGAAACCCTAAAAAATCAGGGCCAAGAGTGACTATGTTAGTACTGCCATACCAATAACAAATACTATAGGTAATGGGGTGTTTAGAAAAAACACGAATCAGTTTAGTGAAGTTAAAATCTCTCCTTGGGTCTGTAATTTTTGTGAAAATGATGGCATTGTGATGATATTCATGTTTGTCAAAAACAATGTCTAATCCTAGTTGATGAACTGTATTAAAGTGTTGAGCATCAATAGCATTCAACATCACCACATTCGGATGACAGTTTTTCACAAAATGAAACCCAAAAGCCACATCAAATTCATAAGCTGCTAAATCTGGAATATATGGCAATCGGTGTTGTGGTGTTTCTCCAGTCCAAATCCAAATCATTCCATATTCTTCATCTGTCGGCCAAGTTTTTAACTTAATCGGTAATGGCTCATCTAAACAAGGAATTTCTACGCAAATCCCCTGTTCATTAAATTTCCAATGATGGAAAAAACAGCGTAATTCGCTACCTTCTACTCTACCTTCTGCAAGATGAGCGCCCATGTGAGGGCAGTAAGCATCACAAATAACTACTCTTTTGTCTTGACCACGATAAACAACTAAATTTCTTCCTAAAATAGTAACAGGCTTTACCTCTCCTATTCGCAGATTTTGAGATGGCATTACCCAATACCAGCCCTCAATAAAACGCTCTGGATTATTAAAAATTTTAGGTTTACGCATCGAAATGTGATTCTGCGAGTTAACAGTTATTTGTCAACTTCACTAGAGGTGAAGCGGTTCTTCTAGAAATATCATTTAAATCAATAAAAAACAGTTATTTTGAGTACTAGGAAAAATATCATAAAAATTGCTCGGCTAGTTTTTATGATATTCAAAATCAGAGATTGTTAAATTTATAGCTAACTATTATAAGTTGGTATTCGCTAGAATATAATAATTATCAATGGTTGCAAAAATGAAACTGCGTAAAATCCGAATTAACTTTGAGATATACTAGATTTTATATGTAATTTATAATTGAGATTTAGATTTATTTTTGTTTATTATGCACATATAATTTGGTCTGATTTATCCTTGAATATGCTGCTGGGTAAGTAATATAGAACTATGATTTTATTTCTGAAATGTACTTAGGATGTTTTATTGGCGAGAGTACGGCATCTACGCAAAGTTTTCGGTGCGTTACGGCTTACAACTAACACACCCTACTGGCGTGGCAAGGCTAAAGTAGTGCATTAGATTTGGATAAAAACGCAGATAAACGCTGATGAACACAGATAAAATCTATTTTTTAATGCAACATTTAAGGCTTGCCACGCCACTACTGACATTTTTTCAGAAATAAAATATTATTCCTATAGGTAATTCGATTAACATCAAATTAGTAAGATGTATGTTTTAAGGTTGTTTATTTCAGAGATACTTTATCTAGCAAAGCTTAAATTATCGTTAATCTAACGCACCCAAAACTCTGTTACTCGACTGCTAATCCTGATTTAGCTGTAAAATAACATACTTAATATTTACTTTAGAAATCGACTCTCAGATGTTGGATAAATTACTATAAAATTTCTACAGACTTGACCTAACTCGTCATTAGTAGAACTGTGCAAATTCATTCTCACTCAGAATTTGATCCTAGATCAAACCAGCCTGTTGAGCAGGGGTTACGAAGAGTTTTAGAGCGCCTTGTCAGAACAATGCAGCGCGATGCTTTGATTCGGCAAACAACTCATGAATTGAGAGAATCACTCCAAGCCGATCGCGTAGTCTTATATTACTTTTATTGGCAATGGCATGGCCAAGTTACATTTGAATCCTTAAGTTCTGATAAATATTCGATTTTGGGTTCCACAGGGGCAGATAATTGTTTTACCAATGAATATGCAGCTTTATATTTAGCTGGTAGAGTGAGAGCGATCGCAGATACTAACCTTGAACCTTTACCAGCTTGTCACCGTCAGTTTCTCCACAGCATCCAGGTACGTGCCAATTTAGTAGTGCCGATTTTAGTTCCCAAAGGCTTGTGGGGGCTGCTAGTCGCGCATCAATGTCAAGCACCCCGCATTTGGTCGCAAGCAGATATCAATTTAGTGCAAACAGCAGCGAAAACCCTCGCCACCGACGGGAATATTTTAGGAAGTTAAATTAATGAATTTAATTTTGGGCAACTACTTACTGTGCTGATAGGAGAATCAACAATGAAACTGGGTTATACAATTATTTGGGTCAACGATGTCATTAAGACCGTGGAATTTTACGAAAAAGCATTCGGGCTAGTGCGTCGTACTCTCAAAGAAACAGATAAATCGATTTGGGCTGAAATGGAAACTGGCGAAACCACCTTAGCATTCTCCTCAACCAGTGAAGCCGAAACATTATTTCCGAGTGGTTTTCGCAGTCATGATCCTGCACAACCACCAGCACTAATGCAACTTTCATTTGTCACACCGGATGTTGGCACAGCTTACATGAAAGCGATAGGTGCAGGGGCAAAACCCTTAGATGCACCTAAAGCCATACCAGGAGGACAGACAGTTGCGCGTGTGCGCGATTTGAATGGTGTGCTGGTGTCGTTAGTGAGTGCTTGAAGAGGGCAGGAGAATTTTTACTCAGCATTCAGCACTCTAATTGAGTTTTCCAGTTAGCTAAATCTACCAAAGAGCGATCGCGGTAACGTCCATAACGCTCTGGCTTACTTTTAATTTTCACACCTAAATCTGGCAAAATTCCAAAATTAGGCGGCATTGGTTGAAAATGTTTCGGTGAAGCTGAACTAATAAACTCTAATAACGCCCCTAGCATTGTCGTAGGCGGTAAAATCAACGGTTCTTTGCCCAAAGCCAACCGGGCGGCATTAGTTCCCGCCAACCAACCACCAGCCGCCGCCGCCGTGTAACCTTCCGTACCAATTAACTGTCCAGCCGCTAGTAATGTGGGACGTTGTTTAAATTGCAAAGTAGGCTGCATTAGTTGGGGTGCATTAATAAAAGTGTTGCGGTGCATTACTCCCAACCGCACAAATTCTGCCTTTTCCAAACCTGGAATCAATTGAAAAACTCGCTTTTGTTCACCCCAACGCAGATTAGTTTGGAAACCTACCATATTCCACAGTTGCCCAGCTTTATCTTCTTGACGCAACTGCACCACAGCATAGGGACGTTCCTCAGTCCGGCTATCAGATAAACCGACTGGTTTTAAGGGGCCGTAACGCATTGTATCTTCGCCCCGTTGTGCTAATTCTTCAATTGGTAAACAAGCTTCAAAAAACTTGGCTGTTTCCCGTTCAAAATCTTTCAATTCTGTTTGTTCTGCTTGACACAAAGCTTGCCAAAACTGCAAATACTGTTCTTTATTCATCGGGCAGTTGAGATAGGCGGCTTCACCTTTGTCATAGCGCGATGCCATAAAAGCAACATCACGGTTAATCGATTCACCAACAATAATGGGACTAGCCGCATCAAAAAAGCTCATATACTCCATTCCCGTGAAGCGGTGCAAGTCTTCTGCCAATTCAGGACTAGTTAACGGCCCGGTTGCTAACACCACAATACCTTCAGGAATAGCCTTGACTTCACCGCGCCGAAATTCTACTAAAGGATGGTTCGATAAAGTTGCGGTTAAATCTTGACTAAATTGGCCTCTGTCCACAGCCAACGCCCCACCCGCCGGCACTGCATGTTCATCAGCTTTAAATATGACAATAGAATTTAATTGTCGCAGTTCTTCGTGCAGTAATCCCGCCGCGCGATCGCTGGCCATCGCCCCAAAAGAATTACTACAAACTAACTCTGCCAAATGTTCTGTGTGATGGGCAGGACTGAAGCGTTGAGGGCGCATTTCATGGAAAATGACAGGTACTCCAGCTTGAGCAATTTGCCATGCTGCTTCTGTTCCAGCTAGTCCACCTCCAATTACTTGTATCGGTTGTTGTTCCATAATCATCTGCGTCCGTCTGCGTTTATCTGCGGTTAATTACCACTGTAATGTATTAGTTCATCACATCTATAGGACTTACACAGACTCTACGATTTCTTGGCGTTCTCGGCGACTTGGCGGTACCCTGCGGGAAGCCGCTTCGCGTCTACGATAAATTAAGCTTTTTGGGAATTTTTGCGTAAGTCCTGATCTAGAGAAATTACTCATACCAGATTTGACTAAAAAGCGATCGCACCCAACTTATGCGATCGCCATCACAAAAATACATAAATTTTATTTACCCTTTAAAAACCAACTGAATTATTAAGGTAAAGTCGGTTCCGAAAAGCTGAGGGGGTTGTTGACTTCAGCTTTGGGTGATTCATCAACTACGCTGGTGGTTTGTTTATCACATTTTGCCGTGCTGTCATCGGTTTCACTAAACTTCCCAGGACGGAGGGCGACTAATGCAGTTTTAACAATCACAGCCGTAGGTACAGCGACAATTACACCCAACAATCCGCCAATTCTGGCACCAGTCAAGACAGAAATTAGTATCCACACTGGATTTAAGCCAGTAAAACTGCCCAAGATGCGCGGCGCAATTAAATTTTCTAAAATTTGCTGCACAATTACAGCTGCGAGTAAAACTCTGGTTCCCATCCAAAAGTCTTGCAACGCCACCAATGAAGTCGTGAGAATAATCCCCACAGAACCGCCAAAGGGGACAAGCGCCATAATCCCAATCGTCAAGCCAAATAACAACCCAAATGGCACCTTGAGCCATAAAAAGGCAGGAATTAAGGCGGATGCCATACAGGTAGATAAAATTAGCTGGGTGATAAAAAAGTTTTGGAAACTGAGGCGGACTGTTTGGGAGAAAGGTTCCCGAAATCGGCTGGGTAGCCACTCTACTAAACTTTGCCAGAGTTCATCACCGTGCTGCAAAAGATAGAAAGTCAAAACCATCGTCAGCAGAAAATCGAGCAAGCTGGTGAAGGTGACAACAGCCAAGTTGAGGACTTGTCCCGCGATCGCTTGTAATTGTCCCTTGACGCGATCGTTGATTTGGACTACAAGTGCATCAAGGTTAATTGGTAAGCCGAGGAGTTCTGCTTTTTCGTTTAACATCATCAACTGCGATCGCCCAGAGTCAATTAACTCTGGTATACGCGCCACCAGTTGTTGCGCTTGGGTGAGGGCCAGGGGAAACAGAGTCACGCCCAATGCTAACAAAATTGATAATGCTAGTAAAAACACCAGCACAGCAACTTGCTCTCGCTTTGCCCCGTGGCGTTCCATCCAGCTAACAGGGTAGTTGAGGAGAAATGCCAGTACTGAGGCTCCGACTAAAATAACTATTAGAGAATGGAAATAATCAAAAATTGCGGAAATTGCCCACCCATTGAGGACTAGCACTGGTGCGAATAGAGCGATCGCTCCGATTCGCGCTATTGGTGTTAGGGTCTGCCACCAGTCGATTAGCTTGCGTGTCTGCATCTTTAGCCGCTTGCGAGATAAAACTAAATAAAATCTTTCTCTAAAGCCTATTATCTCTAACTACATTACAGTCTTTCATCCCTCTAGTTTAGGATTAGACTCAGCCAAATGGAAAATTTTGACCCAATTCATGATTCTTTCGGCAGAGAGGACAGGGATCACCCTACCTCACCTGAGATTTTTAGTCAAAACTCCCGCCCCAATAAAATAAATTTAGTGATTTATGTTATTCCCGTGATTGGGGTGCTGCCATCTCTGTGGACTCTCTACCGTCGTCAAGGAAGTCGGGAACAACTAATAGTTAGCCGCCAGTCTGTTACTATGACATTTGCTTGGCTTTTAGCTTATCTCTTATTAGCAACTGGATCAGCATCTTCGGAATTTTTTGCCTTGCGTTTATTAATACTCAATAGCTTTCTGACATCTGGTTATTTTTTAGTGAGTATTTGGCTAATTTTTCGGATTATTCGCGGTCAATCTAGTCGTTTACCAGGGTTGAGCTACCTAGCCGAGCGAGTCTTGGGCAAGTATTTATCGTGATGCTGTTTTGTCAATCTCTAGACGGTATTTTTACTGAATTTTTATCTAATTACAAATTATCTTCTAGCGGATCTAGTCAAAGTGACTTATTGTTGTCATACTTCAATAAAACATATCAGGATTTGCCCCAAAAAATAAAAATCCTGCTATAAGTGTTGTGGTTGACATAATAGCGAAAAGTCAACATGGTTAATTAAGAGTTAACTACTATGAGTTGATTATTTGCATACTGATAATCTGCAAATTTACCGAATTTAATCAGCAAGTGTGAGGAAGTCTGTGACCATTCAAAGAACTTCGGCGGAAGAAAACCACTCAAAAACCCCCAATATGAAGGGTAGAAAGTCGATAAACCCTAAATCGGGACGTTGGTTGTGGTTCTGGGTGGGGATGAGCGGCATTGCAATGGTATCAGCAATGGCTGGTGCTTTATTGGCAGTTTCTTTGACTAGAACGCCATTGCAGCAAGCCGATCTCAGTCCCCAAGAAGAAGCCGTCTTTGACAGCGATGCGATCGCCGGTGGTGGGTTGCGCTTTTCTGAATTAACTCGTCCGGTGAATCTTTTAGTCATGGGGATGAGCGTACTACCCCCCGATGTTCAAAATCCTCCCGAAGAAGCTAAAAACCTCCGCTACTTGCCCCAAGTCAACTCTTTTGATGGTCTTTCGGATGTCATGCTATTGGTCAAATTTGACCCACAGACCAAAAAAATAGTCATGCTTTCGATTCCCAGAGATACTCGCACAGAAATCGAAGGCTATGGCACAAGAAAAATTAACGCCGCCAATGTGGAAGGCGGCCCGGCTTTAACAGCCAAAACCGTCAGCAATCTCTTGGGTGGTGTTGGTATTGACCGCTACATTCGGATTAATGTTTTGGGAGTTGCTAAACTCATTGATGCTTTGGGTGGCGTTACAGTCTATGTTCCCAAAGACATGAAATACAAAGATGAATCTCAACATCTATATATTAATTTAAAAGCGGGTAAGCAACATCTCAACGGCGACCAAGCACTACAATTGCTGCGTTTTCGTCATGATGAATTAGGTGATATTGGTCGGATTCAACGCCAGCAAATGGTCATCCGAGCTTTAACTGATCAAAGCCTCAACCCTGCAACTTTAGCGCAATTACCCAAAGTTCTGAATGTAGTCAAAGAACACATTGACACTAACTTAACGGTAGAAGAATTAGTTGCTTTATTAGGCTTTGGTGTGCGGACTAATCGCTCCAACATGGAGATGTTAATGCTGCCAGGACGCTTTAGCGAGAAAGGCGAGTATGATGCCAGCTATTGGTTGCCTAGCAAAAATGGCATTGCCAAGCTTATGGCTAAACAATTCGGCTTAGAATCAGAGGCTGAAAATACTGAGCCACAAGCGAGTGATCCTGGTTCTGTGCGCGTTGCCATTCAAGATAGCACAGGAAGCGATCGCGCCGCCCTACGTCCTTTAATTCGCGCTTTAGAAAGGGCTGGTTATCGGAATGTTTATATCGCCAAGCCTTGGACTGAACCATTAGAAGTCACCCACATTGTTGCTCAACAAGGAGACGGCAGTAGTGCGGAATCAATACGGGATCTTCTAGGAATTGGCGAAGTCCGTGTCGAAAGCACTGGTAGCCTATATTCTGATGTCAGCATTCAAGTAGGCAAAGATTGGCTACAACATCAAATGCCTTTGAATGATTCGTCGACTCAATCTTATTAGCAATTAATTAAATCACAGACTTTTTCAACAGCAGAGGAAAATGGATTCACCTTTCCCCTGCTGTTTTTTATTCAAGACTCACGCACAAAGATTATCTGTGGAGATTAGGTGTAAGGATTTTGAATAAGTACACCCTATACCCCTATACCCCTACACCCTCGCCAAAACCATTGATTTTTCGTTTTGATGCGTAATACCAATTTTATGTAAAGCTGCACAGTATTTTACCCCTCCCTAACCCTCCCCTTATAAAGGGGAGGGAACTAGATTGTCTTATTTCCCCCCTTTCCCAGGGAGGATTAAGGGGGGTAATTGATTTTTATATGCGTCTTCATATTAAATTGGTATAAGTCCTAGTTAAGAATGAGTGTAAGGGTGAAAGAGTATGAGGTGTAAGGGTTTTGAGCAAGTACATCCCTATCCCTTTTGATCTATTTCAGGAACGTGAAGGAGTTTACAACTTGTTGATATGCTCGTCTGTAAACAGCATCATCGTTACCGTAACCAGTTTTGGATAATGACACAACAATAATTCGAGAATCTTTAGGACTAATAAAAGCAACGTGTTCGTTTTCGTATAATCCACTAGAATAAAATTTTACGCCCGTTTGTCCGGCAATTTTCGCAGATTTAAAGTCACGGGTTGCGGAAAACTGGTTACTCTGTTTTATCCACTGCTGCAAAGAAAATTTGCGGGGATTATTGTATACGGCAACTTGCACATTAGCAGGATATTCTGTACCACCTGCATAAGCTCCAGCGCGAATTTTTTGGGCGTGTTGTTTAGTCCAGATGTCAATAGCTGCGAGAGGCTCACCAACATTATTTTTCGGAGTTGATATCTTGTTATCTATGACAAAATCTTTGTTGGAGTAACCAAAGCGAAAACGAAAGCGATCGCTGCGGTAAACTCCTGAAGCTTGTGCTAATGTCCCTATTGGTTTTGCGATCGCTTGGTTAGTTACAGAAGCATTAACTGGAACTTGGTAAGCAATTGTTCCTGCTGCGACTAAACTCATCAAAATTGGTGACAAAATCCATTGCTGAATTTGCTTGTTGTGAATTTGCATAATTCACTCCTGGGAATCTGATCTTTTAAACTATCCAGAAATAATAGCTCCAACTTTTCCACAACAATTTCCGCAATTTATAGCAGGTTATACCATTTTGGATTTTAGATTTTGCGAAAAGTTGCGTGGGCGGGTTCCCCGACTTGAGCAAACTTTTCAAGACAGATTTTGGATTGAGACAGGCTTTACTGGTAATACCATTTCACTTTAAAAATGATACGGATATGCAAGTAGCGCCTCGACTTCTCCTGACGGAGACGCTGCGCGAACGCTCGGCGACCAGAAGCAGAGTTGCAGAGGAAGCGATTTCTATCAGTAATTTCGTGAAATGGTATAAGCTTTTGGGCAATTCATTTGTCGCAATCATTTTTAAATTTGGTATGACAAGTTCTGACTTCTGCTCCAAAACAACTTCAAACGCCCAGGCTGTATCAGTCTGGGCGTTTGAATAATAGGTTGCAGAGAAACTTCTGCGAAGTAATTAAATTAAGCAGGCATCATGTGCATAGAACGGCAGGCTTCGGCGCATTTACGGCAAGCTGCGGCACATTCCATCATTTTGGCATCATCGCTCATTTTTTCACAAGTCATGGCACAGCGATCGCACATCTCAGCACACAACATACAAGTGCGTCCCATAAATTCGGAACCGCCCATCATCATGTTCATACACATCATGCACATCTCAGAGCAATCACGCATCATGCCCATCATGGACATATCCATGTACATACCGCCTTTACTCATGCAGTAAGTCATAGTTTCCATGCACATTTTCTGACATTCCATGCAAGCGTTCATACAGGTTTGCATTTCCGCAGTCATGGATTCAGTCATCATCATCATCATAAGAAAAATCTCCTGATTTTTTGATGCTTTTATCGCGTCCTTTGCTGGACTTACCTATAACATTAATCTGATATTTTTCAGGGGTCAATAGACGTTTTTATCATTTTTTGAAGACATTAATTCCGATAAATTTACCGGAATTACTCAACAATAACCCCTAAAATAGTGATGTTTATTCGCAAATAATTAATCTATTCAGCTTTTAAACTACGGTATTAGGCTGGAGATTCTTTCGCGGCGGCAAAACCTAGCTGTAAAGTCAGTCTAGAGCGATGTTACAGACCTCAATAATGTTATATTTCTTTAACAAGCAATTAAAAAGTAATTTAAACTTAATACGAAATTTTGGGGAAATTTCATTTATCTAAAGATAGATTTCTAGTAATTCACAGATATCTAGATTTATTCAATAATCAACGCTAGTTTCTATGCTTGATAAATCAAAAATCTCTAATAAAATGCTCTTTCCTACTTCTGTAAGGGCGGGTTGATGAAGAATTTTATGTACAGATTGATTGAGTAAACCCGCCCCTACCTACTCCCCGCCTTTACAGATAATTTCAACAATTTACCCTGTCTACCTTGTCGAACTCAGTATCATCGCCACTGGGCAATTTGTACAAAATTGAGTCAACTCCAGAAAATTCTAAAAATTGATAAAATTAAAGTATTACAGGGAACTACCATCTTTCCAAAAACTAGGGCTGTTAGTTTAGCCAAAACTTTGGGAATTATCAAAATACTAGTCTCATAGATATTGTCTGCCAGATCAATCACATCTGACGGAATTTGGTCTCATCCACGAAAATTCCGCATGACAGCTGAGTTTTCGCTATCGTATCTTCAGCAAAGAACATGGCCAGAAAAAGCACTATATTTGTTTACGCCCAAATTCCATCAAACCGAGGATTGGCAAAGACAGGGGTAAAGCAGGATGACGCTTGCTCAACAAGCGATTAAACTGTGGGTAATGTCAATCCTTGTATAGCTTTGAGCTATACATAAATAAAACTAATGACATTGTTAATTATTCCTAAAGTCTAATTCTTGCTATAAAAAAACTACTTATGACAGTGCATCAACGTGGTGTTGGGGAGACCGCTGATTTAATTATTGGTGTTCACAACCAAGAAAATCAACAATTACAACCCAATTCAGCTCCTGTGGGTGCCCTTGCTAGAAGAAAAGGAACTATTTCTACTTTTCTGGCTCCTTTGACTCAGGACACTTTTAAACAAGTGGTGACTGAAGTTGAGCATAAGTTACAGATTGTACACCAAACCCTGTCAATGCTAGATTCTCATGGGTTTGAGACAATCCTGCAAGAAATGTTGCAGTCCATTACCTTAAAAACTGGGGAATTATTAGGAGCAGACCGGACGACTATATTTTTGTTAGATGAGGAAAAACAAGAATTATGGTCAATTGTAGCGGCGGGAGAAGGCGATCGCTCCTTAGAAATTCGCATCCCAGCCGATAAAGGCATTGCGGGTGAAGTCGCCACCCTCAAACAAGTAGTTAATATTCCGTTTGATTTTTATAGTGACCCCCGGTCAATCTTTGCCCAAGCCCAAGAAAAAGTGACCGGCTACCGTACCTATACAATGCTGGCTTTGCCACTGTTAAATGAACAAGGGCAGTTAGTAGCAGTAGTGCAGTTACTGAACAAATTAAAGTCTATCCACGATATCAACGCCCCATTAGCAGAGCGAATTGATACAGTAGGTTTTACACGCAGTGACGAACAGTTATTTCAAGAATTTGCGCCATCAATTCGCCTGATTTTAGAATCTTCGCGCTCTTTTTACATGGCGACGCAAAAACAAAGGGCGGCGGCGGCGTTGATGAAAGCCATCAAATCTTTGAGCCAAAGCAGTTTGGATTTAGAAGATACCCTGAAGCGGGTAATGGACGAAGCCAAGGAACTGATGAACGCCGATCGCAGTACCTTGTGGTTAATTGATCGCGATCGTCATGAATTATGGACGAAAATTACTCAAGATGATGGGACAAAAAGAGAATTACGTGTACCCATCGGTAAAGGTTTTGCGGGGATAGTGGCTGCATCTGGCAAAACCCTAAATATTCCCTTTGATTTGTACGATAATCCCGACTCAGAAACAGCCAAAAAACTTGACCAACAAAATGGCTACCGTACCTGTAGCTTATTGTGTATGCCAGTGTTTAACGCCGATCAACAATTGATTGGTGTTACACAGTTGGTCAATAAAAAGAAATCGGGTGAATTTCCGCCTTATAATCCTGCAACTTGGCCAAAAGCGCCAGAATGCTTCCAAGCCAGCTTCGACCGCAACGACGAAGATTTTATGGAAGCTTTTAATATTCAAGCGGGGGTGGCGCTGCAAAATGCTCAATTGTTTGCCACAGTTAAGCAACAAGAACAAATGCAGCGAGATATTTTGCGGAGTCTTTCTAATGGTGTTATTTCTACCGATAAATCAGGTTGTATTATTGCTGCCAATGAAAGTGCGAAACGCTTGCTAGGTGTAGAAGCCGAAGAACGTTTAGAAGGGAAATCAATTGATGAAGCGATCGCAATTAAAGAAGGCGACTTTAGCAAATGGTTTCAAGACGCTCTACACGGAGATGATATCAAACGCCGTCAGCAATATTATCCAGACCGCACGCTCATCAGCACTGGTACAGAACAAGAACAACACAGTATTAATTTATCAATTAACTCCATAGCCGATGTCAACGACCAACAGCAAGTCCGGGGTGCGTTGGTGGTGATGGAAGACATTAGCGATGAGAAACGCCTCAAGAGTACTATGTACCGCTACATGACTCAGGAATTAGCGGAAGAATTACTCAAGTTAGATGATGCCAAATTAGGAGGCGATCGCAAAGAAGTTTCCATCTTGTTCTCGGATATTCGCGGCTACACCACTTTGACAGAAAACCTAGAAGCAGAAGAAGTGGTGAGTATGCTAAATGAATATTTTGAATCAATGGTAGAAGCGGTTTTTAAACATAAAGGCACACTTGATAAATACATCGGTGATGCCATTATGGCCGTGTTTGGTTCACCTCTACCTTTAGAAGAACATGCTTGGATGGCGGTACAAACATCCATAGAAATGCGTCATCGCTTGCACGAATTTAATCAACGTCGTTACGCTGCGAATAAACCAAGAATTAATATTGGCATTGGCATTAATTCCGATACCGTGATTAGTGGCAATATCGGTTCAAGTAAGCGGATGGAATTTACCGCCATTGGTGATGGTGTTAACCTGGGTTCTCGCTTAGAAAGCGTCAGCAAACAATATGGTTGCGATATTATTCTGAGTGACAATACATTTAAACCCTGCCAAGAATATATTTGGGCGAGAGAATTAGATTACATTCGTGTCAAAGGTAGAAACGAACCAGTATCTATCTATGAATTAGTTGGTTTACGTTCTGACCCAATTCCCAGTGAAAAATTGCAAGTTATCGAACACTATCACAAAGGACGTGAGTATTATCTCAAGCGTCAGTTCACTTATGCGAGGGCTGAATTTGCCAAAGTTTTAGCATTTGACAACCAAGATAAAGCAGCAATGTTACATCTTTTGCGTTGTCAGCATTGGCTACAATCACCCCCAACTGATTTCGATTGGGATGACGGCGTTTGGACGTTTAATGAAAAGTAAAATTATCTGTGTAATATGAGCAGATGCAATTTATAGGAATAAGGTTTGATTCCTGAATTTGTGTAGGTAGGGAGTAGGGAATGGGGAGTAGGGAGTAGGAAAGAAGTCTGATCCGAGTGTACTGATTTTTTTTCAGAAATCAAATATGACTGCTATAGCAATCCTACCCCAAACGTGAGAAAATACGTAGATAAAAATCCTTGTTTTATAAGCGTTTGAGGCTTTTTGAACTCTCACATATCATTTAGGATTGTTATATAGGACTCATATTTGATATTTGATATATGTGACTACTATTAAATACTGTAGAGACGTTGTATACAACGTCTCTACAATTCTCTACAATCAGGTATTACAGCACTTTTGAAGTAAGTGAATCACACTATGAGTAATAAATAGTGAGTAATAAGTAAATTTCTAACTCATTACTCATTATTCATTACTTTTTTCAATCGGTTTACTGATTCGTTTTATCTTTGTGTTGGCTTAACCAAGCTTCTAAATCTGCCACTGTGGCAAAATCTAACAATGCTTCTCCCAGAGATTCTAATTGTTCAATAGATAGTCCTTGAATTTGCTCGATTAAAGATAGATCGATTTCTCCTAAACGCCGATTTAACAGCCGCAGAATTAGCTGTTGTTCTCCTTGTTGTAAGCCTTGTTGTAAGCCTTGTTTTAAACCTTCTTGTCTAGCGCGTTCTCTGTCTTCCTGATACAGTGGTGCTAATCTCATCACTAACTCCCGATCATCTGTTTCGATATTTTGGTTAATTCGTAAATTTTGTTGCAGGCTATAAAGTAATTCTAGCGTCACTTTTTGAAAGGGGTGATTTGCTGGTAGTGCTGTTAATTCATCAATCGCTCGTTGCTGCACTTTCCCACGCCCCAGGATTCTCAGCCATAGTGTTTCGGGAATAGATGGTAACTGATGAATTACGACTATAGCTGTTCGCAAATATTCAGGTAAAAAGTATACTCCCTCCACCCAATCTGATTTGAGAACTGCACCAAAACCAGTAAGGATTGACTCTGATGCAGTGGGTGTGAGTATCCATTGTTGAGGAATTTCTGAGTCTGAGATTTTGCTTTTGCTGCGATTTGCTTCTCGCTGAATTGCCTTGTTTACTTCTAATGATTTTGAAAGACAATCTTTAATTTCTTCGATGGATACTGGGTTGCGAAAGGGTTCAAAGATGGCTGGTGTTGTCGCCATTCTGCCTAATATTCCCAAGGTGTTTAAGTTAGCTGTTTGGTTGGGAATTGGTGTAAATAACACGTCTATTTCTTTGACTTCGGCTGCGACTCGGCTTGGTGCTTGGACTTGTCCGAAGGGTTTTAGTAGTTCTTCTAAATAGTCTTTGGAGAATTGATCATGAATAAATATCGTCATTATTTAAATGATTTACGCCGGATAATGTCTGTTATTTTACCAAAGCGATCGCCCTCCATAATCACAAAAGATATCTGATGGCGATCGCTGGTAAATTAAACATAAATTATCAAGCTTATTTATTAATTGATGACGATTTTTTAGCGCCAGAAACCAGGCCGCCAAACTGAGTCACCGCTATTGTAAAAGTGTAATCTGCCATAACCTAAAAATTGTCCGTGAGATTTTTCACCTGTAGGAAAAGCCGTAACTCCAAACAGATAAACACCACTACTGCGGGGATTTTGCCAAGGTTTTAAACCAATGGTAATGGTTTTACCGGGAGACACTGGCGGGTCAAATGTCAAGGTGATTGTCCTGGTTTTGCGATCGCCTGTTACAGTTTGTAATGCTACCTTTTGTCCCTTACCAGAAGGTTTACCTTCAAAAGCCACACTGTCGTTTAAATCAAAAGTAATATTGTCTACACCTTCATGCTGATTAATTGCTAGGCGTTGTAGTGGTTCACCCGCATTTTCTGGCAAACTGATTGTAAAGTAATATGTCGCACCCCAGGCGTAAATCTCGTTATAAGTAGTGACAGTATTAACTAACCGGGGTGGTTGTGCAAAATACACTGTGCCATCTTGTAATTGAATGGCGTAACTTGGCAGGAGATAGCCCTTGATTAAGGTTATGCTGGCGATCGCTGCACCCAATAATACTTTAGGACGCATAAATTTTTGGGATGGTTACTTAATTTATATTGTAAGTTGAGTGCGTCGTGCCTGTATTATTGCCATCATCTTCAGCATTAAACAAGCACAAGCATAAATATTTTTATTACATCTTTGTTACTTATTTCTGGTCTTAGTTAATACTATTTTGCAAAATTTAATTGATATTTGTTGTCAAAGTTACTCTTAAAGTTAGAAACTAAGAGTAAAAGCACAGTAATTATTTCGTATTATGAATACACTTTCTACATTTGCATTCAAGCGGTCAATTTGGCAACCCGCCATTATGTTGACCTTGGGTTTTTGGTTAAGTGCTAGTCTGATTTTAGATTGGGTAATAATGCCTACCCTTTATTTTTCTGGCATGATGAATGAAGCTGGTTTTACTACAGCAGGCTACGCAATTTTTTGGAATTTTAATCGCATAGAGTTGTTATCGGCGGCGATCATTTTAACTGGTGTATTGGCTTTGAGTAAAACTCAACATAACTGGCATCCTAACACTATTGTGTTTGCGGTTATTTTACTCACAGTATCTCTTCTAGAAACTTATTTTTTAACTCCCAATATGTGCGCGGCTGGTGTTCATCTCAATTTGTTTGAAACATCCACAATTCCCGCAGCAATGGATTTATTACATGGTGGTTACTGGGTATTGGATGCAGTGAAGCTGTTGACTGGCGGAATATTGTTAGGCCAATGCTGGCGGATGCAGGCTGAATAATAGGGAATTGGGAGTCGATAACAGGAAACTCACCTACAGCAGATTCGATGTTTATGAGTTACAGCAACTGATTGAAAAAAGTAATGAGTTAGAAATTTACTTATTACTCATGGTGTACCTCACTAACTTCAAAAGTGCTACAAATATTGTCTTTGAATTGAAAAACTAATCCGTCGGTGAAAATTGAAGGTGAAAAAACCCCAGCTTTTTAGAAAAACTGGGGTTCTCATTTTTTAGTCAAAATTTATTAAATTGATTCTGACTGCTTCTTCAAGGTGTTTATTCCGATTCGGGTGATTCTTCATTGTTAAAAAATAATAACCTTGCAGCCAGAATTGCAAAACCTACAGCCGCGATCGCTTTTAATATCCGTGTAGGTAATAACTCTGCAACTGCACCGCCAGCCAATGCGCCTAAAAGGCTAGTCAATAATAACGCGCCTGCTGTGCCAAAAAATATCGACTTTTGAGACTGGCCACGGCTAGAAAGTGCGATCGCAGCTAACTGGCTTTTGTCACCTAATTCTGATAAAAAAACTGTAATAAAACTTAGTCCTAAAAGATGCCAATCCATAATGTTAAGGGGAGTAGGGAATGGTGAGTGGGGAATAGGGATATAAATTAACCTTGCAATATATCCCAAAACAGCATGACGGAAATTAACAGCAACATAACTCCGGCTGATTTTTCTACAGTTTTGGGACTGAGGCGGCTAGATATCCAACTTCCCAAAAGTACACCTAGTAAACTTGTGCTGATTAATGCAGCCGCAGACCCCAGAAACACTACCCAAGGCGCGTGAGATTCTGCACTCATTAATAAGGTTGATAGCTGGGTTTTATCACCAATTTCTGCGAGAAATATCGTAATGAATGTTGTGCTGAAAACAACAAATGTCGATTCTCGCTTTTTGGGACTTTCCGTAATTACAGATTGCAGAGGCTCAATATTTGCAGCATCCAGTTGAGATTTAGCGTTTTCTTTTAATTCTGGCAGGTCTTTCGCAGAAATAACCACAGGCGCAGTGTCAAGTTTCACAGGCAGTATTTTTGTTACTAGGAGTTTTTCATATTTTTCTCATTTTCTCAGATATTTGTCATAAATTGCAACTATTAACTGATATATTTTTGAGAAAAACAGGACTTACGCACAAAGATTGTCTATGAAGATTGGGTGTAAGGGTGTAAGGGTGTGTGGCTTAAGGGTTTTAGATATATACACCCCTATACCCTGTACCCTTGCACCCTCGCCAAAACCCTTGATTTTTCGTTTTTATGCGTAAGTCCTAAAAAACCCAGTCGCTGTTTAACCTGTTCCCAACTGGAACCCCGGTTTGGGTTTTGTCAATGTAGTTCTAAGCGTCTATCCAATTCTTGTTTTTGCTCCTCACTCAGATATGCTGAGTGAGGAAATATCAACTTTGTTATTTGCGATTTATTGACTAATATCTGTAATTTTAAGTCCATTTTGGGCTGGCATTAAAATGAAGCAAGTAGTATTAGAAACCTTTGTAAATCAAGGCTTAGAAACTTCTTTGTCACTTTTTGATCAAGTTAAAACCCTATCACAAGATTTTGCGACTCGCGCCGCAGTGCATGATAAAGATGGTTCATTTCCTTTTGAAAATTTTACGGCGCTGCATCAAGCAGGACTGTTGGGTTTAACTATTCCCCGTGATTTGGGTGGACAGGATTTAGGGCTGGCTAGTATTTGTCAAGTTATTGAGGGGATAGCCAGTGGTGATGCTTCTACGGCTTTAGTGTTGAATATGCACTATTTACAACATGCTAAAGCTAATCGTAGTCGTTCCTGGCATCCTGAAGTATACAAGAAAGTTTGTCGGGAAGCGATCGCCAACTCCGCCCTCATCAACGCCGCCCGTGTAGAACCAGAGTTAGGTACACCAGCCAGAGGCGGTTTACCAGCAACAACCGCCCAAAAAACACCACAAGGCTGGCTGTTAACTGGACATAAACAATACACCACAGGTAGTCCAATTCTCAGCTACTTTGTGGTTTGGGCAAAAACAGATGAAGATGAACCCCAAGTTGGTAATTTTTTAGTTCCTTGTGATTTACCTGGGTTGCGAATTGTCGAAACTTGGGATCATTTGGGAATGAGAGCAACTGGGAGTCATGATTTAATCTTAGAAAATGTCCTAATTCCCGATGAATATGCTTTAGATATTCGTCCTGTCTCTATTAAATCACCACCAGACCCGATGACAGCCGTGTGGAACAGCTTGACATTGAGTGCTTTGTATTTGGGAGTTGCCACAGCTGGGCGAGACTGGTTAATAGAATACCTGGGCGATCGCACTCCGTCAAATTTGGGAACACCACTTGCTAGTTTGTCACGCTTTCAAATAGCTGTCGGTGAAATCGAAGCACTGCTGTATGCTAACCGCCAACTAATTTACAACTTGGCACAAGCAGTTGACAAAGGCGAGTCTGAACCTAATGTAGAATTACAAGCACAAGCTGTAAAATATCTCAGCACCACCAATTCAATTCGTGCAGTAGAAATTGGTTTAGAACTTATTGGTAATCCTGGATTAATGAAGAAAAATCCTTTAGAAAGACATTATCGTGATGTTTTGTGCAGTCGTATTCACACACCACAAAATGATGTGATTTGTCAATCTTTAGGAAAAGCAGTACTTAATAAAAGTGCTGAGTGCTGAGTTGAAAGTGCTGTGAAATAAAACCTCTCTTAAACTTTTTAAGAGAGGTTATTGGTGGAGTTTTATCAAACAGTTGGCAAGTGATACTAATTCTGTATGAAGATGCACAGAATCTTAAGAAACAAACCGCGAAGAGAGCCAAGGATTTAGAGTAAGGCGAACGCACCGAAAACTTTGCGTAGATGCGTTACGCTGTCGCTAATACATCCTACGTACTGAGCATTG
Source organism: Nostoc sp. FACHB-190 (assembly GCF_014696905.1). Lineage (NCBI taxonomy): Bacteria > Bacillati > Cyanobacteriota > Cyanophyceae > Nostocales > Nostocaceae > Nostoc > Nostoc sp. FACHB-190. The sequence continues at coordinate 887 of NZ_JACJQW010000022.1, read as the reverse complement.
AGCGTTCGCGTAGCGTCAGTCGAAATGCGTCTTCTAAGATAATTATGTCCACTTACTTAAATTATTCCTGGGCCTCTACCGCGTTTGTCACCTTTTTCTGTTAATTCGCCTGCTTTATCTTCATTGACTTCTTGAAGTTCGTTCATTCGTTGTGTGCTATCTTCGGCGGCTTCTTGACGTGCATCACCAGGAACTTCGTAATACATTTCTGGTTCAACTGCGTAGTTATTTAATAAACCTTCTTTATCCACTGTGTAACCGTCTGTAGTGTGGATACTTTCTGCGTCGGTTTGGTCATCAGTAGAGGCTGCTGCTTCTCTTTCTTCTGTGGGTAATGTTTTATATAAATCTCCTTCTCTTTCTTTCCGAGCAGCAGTTTCAGCAGGTACAATGCCTCTATCATAAGTATCTACTTCTGCTCTTTCGGATGAATCTACTGCTTTTTTAAATTTTTCATTAGCCATAATTTATGCCCTCGAATTTAAAGAAAAGTATGTTGTTTCATAGCTTCGAGAACTAGATTAGAATGTTGCCGCAAGTATATCTACTATCTTGAGAATAGATTTAAATCAAAAAATTATATTGCTTCTATATCTTGAGATGTATAGCAGTTGAGAGGTTGACAATTTCTAGATTTAATCAAGTTGCTGTAGAGACGTTGTAAGTAGGTAGACACAATTATTTATTTATAAGAAGCATTTCGACTCCTTTCTCCTGCGGAGACGCTAACGCGAACGACTACGCTCAAGGCAAGTCGCTCAATGCTCAGTAGCCTTATAGCGTTTACCAGTCTAATGAAGTACACTAATTAAAATAAATCAGTGTATCTACTCAAGGGTAAAAATGAAACCATATTCCCTCGACTTTCGCCAAAAAATAGTTGATAC
>NZ_JACJQW010000021.1:0-140366 GCF_014696905.1 Nostoc sp. FACHB-190 | reverse complement strand
GCAAGTTTTCACAAAAGAGAAGAGTATATCAATAAAATTGAAGCAGAAATGCCGAATATTCATTTAGAGTTTCTCCCGGAATATAGCCCAGATTATAATTTAATTGAATTGGTCTGGCACTCGACAAAAGAATATATTGCTAATCGGCTATTTAAATCAATTGAAGACCTAGAATATTTATTACATCAACTCTTAAATGAAGGAGCGTTAATTATTAAATGGGGACGAAAACTCAAAAATAAAGGCGATACTATTATCACAATTTAAATGCACAAGAGCTTAGTGCTTAAAATATACCCAAATTTGAGGTGAGAAACACAAATTTTTAGCCAGCGATCGCTATGAGTCTAACTATAGCAAAATAGACAGTAGACGAATATCATCCTATGATTGCGGTGGGTATAGAGAAGAACAATAAATATCTCAAAAAATTCAGCCATCAGTTAGAGGATTTCTCGCACAAGAATTTTTAGCGTAGAGATATCAATATATCTTCTCAAGAACTTCCCAGCTATGCCTCTTTACAAACTCGAAGAATTTGACCCTCAATACCGAGAAACATTTGGCGGTGATGATGTTAAAGGTTTAGAACTCTATACTGAGGGCGGAGTAAAAATTGGTTCCGTAAGTGATGCTTTAGTTGATCCAAATGGGCGTTTTCGCTATTTAGTGATTGACACAGGCTTTGATACTCTTGGTAAGAGAATATTACTACCAATCGGTCTTTCACGCATCAACTATCCCGAACAACGGGTATATGTCGATGGACTTAGTAAAGAGCAAGTGGAAAAGCTACCTGAGTACCACGAAAGCTATATAGTTGATGAAGACTATGAAGAAAGAGTACGCAGTGTATTTCGTCAGATAAATAGTAATGTAATTTACGATCGCAATACATATAATTATCAAACAGAACCTAATTTATACAATTTGAATGATCAATATCATCAAACACTTAGATTGTATGAAGAACGCCTCATAGCCAATAAACAGCGCGTTAAAACCGGAGAAGTTGCAGTTGGTAAACATACGGAAACTGAAACTGCACGAATTACAGTACCTGTTCAAAAAGAACGTGTTGTAATTGAGCGAGTTTCACCCACAGAAACAGGAACAGTCCTTGACCCCAATGAAGTGAGATTTCAAGAGGGTGAAGTAGCACGTATAGAAGTTTACGAAGAAACACCAGAAATTCGCAAAGAAGCCTTTGTTCGGGAAGAAGTACGAGTTAAAAAGGTAGTAGACAGAGATACCGTAGAAGCTGAAGACACAATTCGCCGCGAAGAGTTAGATGTGAATACTACAGGCGAGTTGCAGGTAGATAATGCTGCAAAAGATAGTCAAGGAACTATTTAGTTAAAAGCACAAAATTCAAAAAAATGTAGGGGCTTTTGACCTTGTTCTTTAGCCTCTATGTCTCTATTTGTATTATCCATAAATTGAAATAGTATGAGGCGGAAAAATATCTCCCTTTCGATAATTTTAAATTAAGGTACTTCATTCGAGAGAAAGATGTATAGAAGAGAATAAATTTTTACCTTAAGAATTGAAAGTTGATATAAGAGTTCAGAGGGAAAATATAATGTCTCTTTACAAATTAAATGAATTTGATCCAGACTATCGTGATACTCTGGAAGGTAATGATATTAAAGGTTTAGGCGTATATACGGAAGGAAATGATGAAAAGATTGGTACAGTCAATGATGTTTTAGTTGATGATGAAGGACATTTTCGCTATTTAGTTGTTGACTTAGGTTTCTGGATTTTTGGTAAAAAAGTATTATTGCCGGTAGGTCGTAGCCGCATTGATTATGGGCGCGATCGCGTTTATGCTGTGGGTATGACCAGAGAGCAAGCAGAAGACTTACCAGAATTTGACGAACGCCAAGTTGATTACGATTATGAAGAACGAGTACGTGGTGTTTATCGTAATCCCCAATATAGTACCACCCCTGTAGATACAGCCACACCTCTAGATACTACTGCAACATTAGATACAGGTTTTACAGCTACTCCAGCAACACCAACCACACCAACTTTCACCCGCGATACCTATAATTACGAGCAAGAGCCTTCTTTATTTGGATTAAATGAACAAGACCATCAAACCTTGAGATTATATGAAGAACGGCTAGTTGCTAATAAGAGAAGACAAAAAACAGGTGAAGTTGCTGTTGGCAAACATATCGAAACTGAAACTGCTAGAGTTTCCGTACCAGTGGAAAAAGAGCATGTTGTCATTGAACGCATTACCCCAGATGATGCTGGTAGAGTTGTTGCGCCTGGAGAAGCTGACTTTCGTGAAGGCGAATTTGCGCGTGTAGAAATTCACGAAGAAACTGCTGACATTCGCAAAGAAGCATTTGTCCGTGAAGAAGTTCGAGTCCGAAAAGTGGTAGAGCAAGATACCGTTGATGCTCAAGAAACAATACGTCGGGAAGAGTTAGATGTCAATGCTCCTGGACTCCCAATTGAAGAACGCTAATTAGTTGAGGTGTGTTCAGTTTTGTCATTAGTCATTTGTGCTTTATCCTTAGTCAATACAAATGACTAATGACCAAACAACTTTCACAAGTTGTATTAGAGAATATTTAGTATGGAACAAGCTAATTTAGCAGAATTTTCTGAAGGAAAAATTGTGCGTTTACTAGAAGAACATTTAGTAGTTGATACTAATATACATAAAGTTGGCGAAGTAATTGTTCGCAAAGAAATTGAAACGAGGATAGTACAAGTACCCGTCCGGCGGGAAAAATTAATTGTGGAACAAGTTAGCCCACAATATAAGCAACTAGCAGAAATAGATTTAGCATTAGAGGAAATTTCGGAAATTACTTTAACTGCAATTGAAGATGGTGCAGTTGGTAATTTTGTTGGTGATTTGACGGTGAATGGAGAGTTTAGCTCACCCAAAATTGCTAGTTTAATTTTAAATGCGATCGCTCTCGAAAAAAATCACGGCTGTCAACGTGTGCGAATCTCTATTTTATGTGACAATGAATCACACAAACAAAAATATCAAGAGTGGTTTGACCGTTGCTCCAAAGGTCAACAGCCTCAATCTCTTTCATAAGTTTCTAGCAGATGATTAATAGTAGGTTGAGAATTTCTCAGCCTACTTTTTTATATATTTTATTAGCCATTAATAAAGCTCCCAAGAATTTCCTTGAGGAGCTTACTGAGTGTGAAACAGTAAATGACTAAAATCTATCTTTGCAGATTTAGCTTTACATCTTCCCAAAGATAGGGTTTATTGTCAATTAAATTTTTTATAGAGAAATAAAATGCAACATTAGATACTGACAATTCAAAAATATTTCATCATTCAGGGATACTAGAGACAAGATAGATGTTTGGAGCAAACCATATTCTTATTTTCTATATCTCACGTTAGAGGACAAAAACTGCTCAAAAGATAGAAGAAAAAACAATGATGAAAATATAATCTCAGTATATAAATCAATTCGTGATTTTATTTTATTGCTAAGTTTAACTAGCTGTAAAATTTGGTGTTAAATCAAATTTTGCTATTTAAAAAAGGAGATATTTAATTGTGAATTATACAAGTAATATTTATACTCACTGGAAACAGGCTAAAGGTGCGATCGCGCTTACATTAATGGCAATATTCCTCCCGGCTTGCAATTATAACGAACCACAGGCCATCACTCCAGCCACACCCCAGCAACAACGTAACCAAGTTAGTCGAGAAGTAGTAGACAACGAAATTGCAGAAGTAACAGATAAAACAGATGAACTCATCGGTAAAACTGTCACAATTAGAACGCAACCGATTAGATTAATTGGCCCTACAAGCTTTACAGTTAATGATAAAGAGCTATTTGATAGTCAAAATATTTTAGTGATTAATGCCACAGGCAAGCCTTTTACATTGCCCAGTACAAATGATATACCCCTGCAAATTACTGGACAAGTTCGCAGATTTGATTTAGCAAAAATCAATCAAGATTATAAATTAGATTTGCAGTCTGAATATTACAGCGATTATGATGATCAACCCGTAATTGTTGCCAAATCACTAGCTTTATCTCCTAACCCCGGTGAACTGACTGCCAACCCCAGCGCCTATTATGGTAAAAAACTCACTGTAACTGGTGAAGTTGAAAATATTAGTAGTGCGATCGCATATACCTTAGATGAAGACAAATTATTTGGTGGAGAAGATTTACTCATACTCCACACCAAGCCACAACCAAGAGTGAAGCAAGGAGAACAAGTAACTGTTTCTGGTGTATTACGTCCGTTAGTAATTGCCGAATTAGAGCGAGACTATAACCTAACTTGGGATTCAAATTTACGGAAGCAATTGGTAGCAAAATATCGAAATCAACCTGTATTGATAGTTACGAATTAGTCCTTATACTAAGTTGCGTTCAGAAATATTATTCCTACTCCCAGCCCAAATTACTATCTTTTAGGACTTACGCAAAAAAACGAAAAAATAAGGTTTTAGAACAGGGTGCAGGGGTGTGAGGGTGTAAGTATTCAAAACCCTTACACCCCCACACCCAATCCCCACAGACAATTTTGGTGCGTAAGTCCTGTCTTTGATTGCAACTTGGTATTAACATCTTCAAAGTAAACGGCGTTCTTCACCCCACTTGCGTAGTCTGAACGCCAAAAGCAACATCAGAACACCAAACATAATCGCATAAGCAGCCGTCATCCATAAAATTACTAACGCTCCTGCAATCGGCCAGATAATCAGTAGCACGCCAAAAACCAGAGATGCAATCCCCGCAGCGATGAGCAACCATTCATCGTCAATTTCTTGGCGTAAATGGTTGGCTGCAATAATCTCAAATATACCTGTGATAATTGCCCAAGCCGCTATGAAATAAAGCAAAACTAATGCTGTAATTCCCGGCCAAATAAATGCCATAACTCCCACTGCAATTCCAATTGCACCTTCAATTACCAATAACCAGCCGTGGATGTTACCGAGATGGTCTTTAAATCCAGCGATCGCTAATAATATTCCACCACCTAGCGCAAAGGCCGCAAACAAAAATACCAAGGCTGTTAAGGTAATTCCTGGCCAAAATAATGCTGCTAAACCAAATATGATGGCGAGTGTTCCCCGCAATGCGAGTGTCCACCAGTGTTTTGCTAACCGGGTTCCTATTCTCATAGTCTTTCAAAGCTTTTCCCTACCAGAAGGGCTTGGTCATTTAAATCAATGATGGAAATTTCTGGCTCTTCTTCCATCTGACTAATGCTGTATGGTGCGAGATGGATGAATATTGTTGGATGAGGGTGTAGGGGTGTACTTATTCAAAATCCTTACACCCCAAACCCTTTCACCCAATCTCCACAGATAATCTTTGTGCGTAAGTCCTGTTACATAAGGGCTGTGCAAAAACTTTCAATATGGCCTTGCAGTTTTTACGGCAGTTGTGACATACTCGGAAAATAAATACGGTAAATCTATCGAGTTAGTGATGTTTACTAATTGAACAGCCTATTACCAATGGTTTCTGAATGGTAGAAACCACTAGATTTATCTGTGAAATCAATCTCAAAGCCAAATTTAAAATCAAAAATTGTTTGACTTTCTTTGCTCACCATACAGCCAGGAATAAACAATGTTAAAAGACGCGCAAGGCCTTGAAGTTACGACAGACTCACCAGCAGCGATCGCAGCTATCAACCAATTTATAGATCAATCCCTCAGTTATGGCAAAGATATTGAAACTGTGATTCTGGAAGGTGTGAAAGCAGATCCAGGTTGTGCAATGCTTTATGCCTATACAGCAGCTTATTATCTGACGCAAGAAAATGCTCAGGCGTGGAAACAAGCAAGACCTTATTTACAAGCGGCGCAAGGGCTGTTATTTGGGATCACCAAACGAGAACGATTGTATATCCAGGCGATCGCAGCTTGGGCAATGGGAGCAGTTGATCAAGCGATCGCCTTACACGAAAAAATAGCAGCAAATTATCCGCGTGATTTAATTTCGGTGCAGCAAGGACAATATCACTACTTCTATTTAGGGGATCAAGAAAGATTACTCAAAATAGCTCAAAACGTTCTCAGCGCCAATCCAGACAACCATTATCTATACGGTATGGTGGCCTTTGGTTTAGAACAATGCCATCAACTAGAACAAGCCGAAGCAATGGGGCGAAAAGCCACAGGTATCAATCGCCGTGACCCTTGGGCGCATCATGCAGTTGCCCACGTTATGGAAACTCAAGGCAGAGTAGATGAAGGTATTGCTTGGATGGAAAGTCTGGCAGATACCTGGGAAAACTGCAACTCTATGTTGTACACCCATAATTGGTGGCATGTGGCGCTTTATTATTTAGAACGAGGCGACATCCAACAAGTATTAGCCCTATATGATGCTTATGTGTGGGGTCGAGCCAGAAAAGAATCTCCCAAGGATCAGGTAGGAGCGATCGCATTATTGCTCAGACTAGAGTTGCGCGGTGTTGATGTTGGTAGTCGTTGGCAAGATATCAGCACCTATCTGTTTCCTCGAATTAATGAACATGCTTTACCCTTTCAAGACTTGCACTACATTTATGCCTTAGCCAAAGCTAGACAATTTGACTGGGTAGACGAGATGTATTTGAGTATGCAAAAACATACTCAAACCATCAATCCATACTTGCGTCAGAATTGGTTAGAAGTCACAATTCCAGCAGCTAGAGGTATGATTGCTCATGCTAAAGGAGACTATGCCAAAGCTAAATCTGAATTAAAAATCGTACTACCAAAACTGCATCGGATAGGTGGTAGCCATGCTCAAAGAGCCTTATTTGAGCAAGTATATCGAGATGCAGTTTGGCATAGTGAAAAACAAAGTCAGGTTTATGCAGTGGTGGCTAGGTGATAGGTTACAGCTATTAATCTTGGCGGGGCGCTCATTGGCTTGGGTGTGACAGCCTTACTTTTTGTCCCGATGGCGATCGCTATTAAACTTGATAGTCCGGGGCCAATCCTGTTTAGTCAAATTCGCTGTGGCTGGATGGGTCAAAAATTTCGGATCTGGAAGTTTCGCTCAATGGTGACAAATGCGGAGGTACTCAAAACCAGCGTTCCTAACCAAGCTTCTGGTGCTTTTTTCAAAAATGATCATGACCCACGAATTACCCGTGTTGGGCGCTTTCTTCGCAAAACCAGTTTAGATGAATTTCCCCAATTTTGGAATGTTCTTATCGGCGATATGAGCTTGATTGGAACTCGTCCACCAACGCCCGATGAGTTAGAAAAATATGAAGTGAGCAATTGGCAAAGATTGGATGTGAGACCGGGAATTAGCGGTGAATGGCAAGTTAATGGTTGTTCAAAAATCCGTAACTTTGAGGATGTAATTGAACTAGATTTGCGTTATCAACAGAATTTGAGTTTACTCTACGATTTCACATTAAAGTTATAATCGTGAAGTAGGAGATAAAAACTGTCTGTTACTCAAAAAGAAAATAAATTTTTAAGTAAATAGAAAGATGCCAATAAACCGAAGTATGTAACAAACAATAAACTTGCCTAAAAACCTTTTCTCATCTGCCTTCTGCCTTGTTATAACGACAGTTTTTAACACAGACATATTTAGTTGTTATTCATAATTGCTTGCTGATTGCATCCAGTCATTAAATCAATAAAGCTGGGTAAATTCCACATTTTGCCATCAGGCTTTTCAAATTCGTAAAGTCCATCACTAAAAACATACAATTTACTGCTAAGTTGAATATCACATATAGCATTATAGTATTGATTTTCGGCATATATTCCAATAGGCAAGTTGGGGGTAATTAATTGTTGTACTTGTAAATCAGAATCAGTTGTAGGCGAAAATAATAAAGCGGGTGGATGGCCTGCACTAGCATAAGTTAGCTGAGAAGAAATTCGGTTAAAAACCCCATACCAGATAGTGAAGTACTGGTTATTTTGTTTATCCATCTGAAACACTTTATTTAAGCTGTGAAAAACTTCAGATGGATTATAGAGATTAGTTTGAGGTAGAGATTGCGATCGCAACAAATTATGTATAGAAATTGAAGGCAGAGCCGCAGCCAATCCATGACCAGAAACATCAAGTAAATATATTGCTAAATTATCCTCATCTAACCAATAATAATCAAAACAATCGCCGCCTAATTGACGGCAGGGAAAAAACCGAGAATTAATACTAATTAATCCTGATAGTGGTTTGGGAAGAATAGACTTGACATAATCAGCAGCTTCATTTAATTCTGTTTCTAAAAGCTGTTTTTGCAATTGTAAATCTTGAGCTAATTTCTGGAGTTCTTGATTTGTTTGATATAGTCTTAATCCCGCTCTAACCCTTGCTTTTAGCTCATTCACATCAATGGGTTTACTCAAGAAATCATCTGCACCTGTATCTAAACCTTCAACGCGGTCTTCTACAGCCTTGCGGGAAGTGAGCAAAATAAAGAAAGTTGATGATAACGATGGTTCCGATTTAATTTTGCGGCACAGTTCTAAGCCATCCATTTCATCCATTTGCCAATCTGAAATGATCAGCGCCGGATAGTGTTTATGAGCTTGTTCTAATCCTTGTATTCCACTAGATGCCAGAATTACTTCATATCCCTGAGCTTGGAGAGCTTGTTTTAAAACTAGTTGGATCAGGCGATCATCATCAATTACTAAAATTTTTACGGGAGAATTAGATATTTCAGCCATACTTTAGAGAGATTAGTATATTTATGAGTGAGTGTCACAGGTGGAAAGATTTTGTAAAGTCGTAACGACCTTTTTATATTCCCTTTCTAACTGCTGAACCAGAACAGAAATTTGCTCTAATGATTGATCTAGGGCAGAATTTTCTAAAGTTTCACAGATATCGCCCAGGTTCACAGCACCAATACTCACACTAGGCGATCGCAAAGCATGAGCCGCTTTTTGCAACTTTATTCTGTCTCCCACTTTCATAGCCTCTTGAATTATTTGGATTCTCATTGGAGTATCTTCTAAGTAGACTTGGATCAGTTCAGCGACTAAATTCTCACCATCACTACCAGCCATGTTTTTTAGCTCTTGCAGAAAACTTAAGTCAATTACTGCTGCTACGTCAGATTCTGGCGTGATGGAGGCTATTGCAGATTCAGGTACATCTATTGGCTCAGAGGGGGCTGCATCTTGATATTGCTGAATATCATACTTTTTCAGCACATCTTCCAGCGCCTCTAAACGAATGGGCTTACTGACGTAATCATTCATCCCAACTCTTAAGCACTCTTGACGATCTTCTAAACGGGCATGGGCAGTCATCGCAATTATCCAGGGTTGAGTATGAGGAGAGAATTCCTGACGAATGCGGATAGTAGTTTCCCAGCCATCCATTTCCGGCATTTGGATGTCCATAAACACAACATCATAGAATTGCCGTTGCAAAGCTTCCAGGGCTTCACGTCCATTATTTGCCACATCAGCCCGAAAACCCAACCGATGCAGCATTTTGAGCGCAATTTTTTGATTCACCAACACATCTTCTACCAAAAGAATCTTCAGTGGCAAATTTTGCCCTAAGTTGTCATTAATTCTGGGTAGATGTGGTGTAGGTAAGCGGGAGTAAGAAGGAATGGTAACTTGAGCATCAATTCTTTGAGTAGACCAACTCCCACGGACAATTTGTAAGAGGGTATTGTGTAACTGGTACTGTCGCACAGGCTTATGCAAAAAGGCCGTAAACTCAGTTGCTACCTGCTTGACCTCTAAGGTTTGCTTACCTTTAAAACTCAACATCACCAAAGGTAGATTTTTTTGTTTGGGTATAGCTCGAATTTGATCTGTCAGTTCCTGAATATTCAGCTGGGGGCTATCGATATCCAATATAGCTAGGTCAAAGGCTGGTTGTTGCTTGATTAAACACAGGGGAACAGCCTTTAATTCTATTGCTTGGACATGGACTCCCAAGCTCTGAAGTTGCCAGGTTAAACATTTCTGTAAATTGACGTTATCTGCTGCCAGTAGTAATCGCTTACCAACAAGCTCTGGATAAATACTGCAAGAACCATCAATCGCCGAAGGATCAACTTGTAATGTGAGGGTGAAATTGAAAGTAGAACCTTGACCAATTTCACTTTCTACCCACATTCTGCCCCCCATAATCTCGCTCAGGCGCTTGCTAATTGCTAAACCTAAACCTGTGCCACCATAACGCCGATTCATGGAAGCATCTATCTGACTAAAGGGCTTAAATAGTCGATCTAAGCGATCGCTGGCAATTCCTATACCTGTATCACTCACCGCAAACAGAAATTCATAATATACATGATCTCCAATTGTGGTTTCTGGCTGGTGAACTTGTTGCTGCACGGTGATTGTGATAACGACTTCTCCAACTGTGGTGAATTTCACTGCATTGCTGACTAAATTCCAGAGAATTTGGCGTAAGCGGGTAATATCACCAATAATTAAAGTCGGTGTATGGGGTTGGAATTGGTACATCAATTCGATACCTTTCAAGGCTGCTTGGGGAGCCAGTAAATCTAAGGCTTCCTCCACGCAAACTTGCAAGTCAAAAGGTTGTTCTTCCAACTCTAAATTTCCAGACTCTATCTTAGAAAAGTCGAGGATGTCATTGATAATCGTTAATAAGGCATCTCCACTGTTACGGATAGTTTCTACATAATCGATTTGCTCAGGCTTCAGGGGAGTATCCAAAAGTAATCCCGTCATACCGATGATCGCATTCATGGGAGTGCGAATTTCATGACTCATAGTGGCGAGAAAATTACTCTTGGCCAAATTTGCAGCCTCAGCTGCTTGCTTGGCAACACTAAGTTCTTTGTTTTGCTGTGCTAACAGATTGGCTTGGTGAGTTTCTTGCGCCAGCAATTGTGCTTGGGTGAGGGCAATACCCATTTGATCGGCTAGGTGTTTGAGGAGATCCAGTTCTAACTCAGTCCATTGTCTAGGGTGAGCGCACTGATGGGCAATTAATAATCCCCACAAATCTTCCCGCACCAAAATTGGGACAACCAGATTGGCTTTTACCTGAAACCTCTGTAAAAATGTTACATGGCAAGGTTGTAATGCTGCTTGCTCTATATTAGAAATGACGCTAATCCTTCCCTGACGATACAAATCTAGGTATTTGTAAAAACAAGGATCGTAAATATCCTGATCCAAAGTGGCTGACCAACCTGAAATTACTGCCTCTTGTACAACTTTACCCGAACCATCAGGATTCATTTGGAAGATTAAAACGCGATCGGCTTGCAAAATACGCTGCACTTCCGTCACTGTTGTCTGGAGAATTTTTTCTAATTGTAAGGATTGGCGAATTTCTTCCGTAATTTGCTTGAGCAAAAGAGCGCGTTGGTATTGCTGCTGTAGCTCTTCTTCTGCCTTTTTGCGTTCAGTAATATCTAAATGGGTTCCCACCATTCTCAGAAATTTCCCTTGGAAATCTCGATTTACTAACTTACCCCGATCTAAAATCCATTTCCATTTTCCTGATTTAGTGAGAAAGCGTGCTTCTGCCTCATAAAAAGGCGTATGACCTTTGAGGTGAGCTATCAGCCGTTGTCGCATCAAAAACCGGTCTTCTGGATGGATTAACCCATTGGCAATTTTAATATTGTCTTCTAGCTCATCTGGATGATAACCCAGCATTGTGTACCAGCGTGAGCTACGATAAACTTCTCCAGTAGCTAAATTCCAGTCCCAAAGACCTTCTTCTACAGCATCTAGCGCCAATGTTAACCGTTCTTCACTTAATTTCAGGGCATTTTCTGATTGTTTTCTCAGGGTAATGTCACGATATTTCCACAAGTGACCATAAAATTTGTCATCAACAATAATGGGTACATAGTCTTGTTCAAAAATTCGCCCATCCTGGAGTTGCCATTCTTGATTGACAACTATCTCTCTTTGATTTAGGAACTCATGTACACGCTGGATAAATTTTTCTGGCTCCACAAACAGCTGTTTGCTCATTTCGGATGCTTGGCGACAATCCATGCCTTGTAAAGCTTCTGGAGGCAGGGAAATACCAAATAGATCGCAGAATTCTTGATTTGTCACAACAACGTGGCGGTTTTCGTCTTCTAACAAAACACCAATTTGCAGACTTTCAATTAGTGTTGTTAATCGTGAAGCTGTGGCTCTTAATTCAGCTCGTTGTTCTGTGAGTTTCGTGGTCAGTTTTTTGGCATCTGTGAGAGCAGAATTTTTGGCTTGTAAGAGAAATAGATAATCTGAAACTGAGTCGTATAAAGGAAAATCATCAATACTCAGTTCTAGTTGTTTGAGGGCGGTAATATCTGTAATCCAGGGAGAACCAAGAAATACTAGATGATTGTTTTCCTCCACACATACTATCTGTCCCTTGAGTTGCATATCTTTGTGGAGAGATTGCAAAAGAAACAGCGATCGCGTTTGTTGGCAAATGGCCTCAAAACTAACTGCACAGTTGGGGCGCTTGATGCGGAAATGTGCTTCTAGGGAGCTATTGAGGATGGTCATCGGTTCGAGAATCCTCTGAAGTACCTCACCCACCTGGATAATCTGCATTTCTTGATTAATTACCAGATGGAAGGGAAACAATGCTGCAAATTGGTCAGCACTAAAACTGAATTGCCTTAACGCGATCGCCTCATTATTTGTCATCAGATTGCGTATCTGTGTATTTAATAGCAAAGGTATCGTGAGCATCTCCTTGTTCACGAAAACTTATTTGGGTAATATCTATATCCGTATGAAAACGTTTTCCTAATCCATGCAGTAAACCAATCACCATCGGTGCTAATCCTTGCCGAGTAGATTGGTAGTGGAGATTCATAGATTGTTCACTGGTGTGTTCACACTCAAAAGATGGGGGACTAAGTTGAGAAAAACTTAAACCTACCCTCGCATGGAGATTATCCAAATTCTCGATAAACTGAGGTAAGGAACTTCCAGCACTATCTAAAAGTTCCCCATAGCCTTCTTTGGCAGTATAGTTAACCCAATATTCTCCAAAAGCTATCAAAATTTCCTGTGCAGGCATACTCAACACCTCACAAGCCGCTTCAACCAAACTATAGGTAACATCGTCAGAATAACCATCCATACCAATAAAAAAGTCAATATCTTCCAGTCCTGCCGTGTATTTAATAGTTTCCCAAATATCCTCTCCGTGGCACTCACAAATCATATCTTGAATTGCTTTGTTCACTAGCCCGTACATTTTCTTACCTTGCTTGTGTAAAAGTGTGATTTATTGCTTAAGTAACTTGTGGGCTGTCGCCAGTATTTCTGATTTGATAAAAATTGAATATATCCTATAAAGTCAATTTCCTAAAATTTATAACTTTCCGGCTTACCTTTTGTCCACTTAAATTAATAAGTATAAAATCAACAAGCTGAAAGCTAAATCATCTATTTAGCACACACAAAAGATTCTGAAGGCAGTTAAGCGCGTTTAGAGGTATGAGGGAAAGAATCTAAACGACAATTACATACAATACCTTTGTCAAAATAAGAGCCTACAAAAATTTTGGCAAAAACGGCAAAATGACTCATACATAAGCGTTTAGCTTACAAAGTAGCTAGGAAGCTCAAACCCTTGAGACTGCGTGCAATATATGAAAAAATGCTTACGGGAAACCTTGAAAGAATTTTTAGGACTTATTGTTTTTGCCCAGCCTTGGAGAAATGGGAGTTTATAGATAAACTCACCTTCATAAAAAGTGCTGAGTTAAAAGTGCTGAGTGCTGAGTTAAAAAGACCACCCACACTTCGACCCTTCTCCTACCGGAGACGCTACGCGAACGACAAGCTCAGGGCATCGCAAGGGGTGGGGTATCAACCTTCTCTCGGTAATAGGATTCCGCTTAACATCGGGCGGGGCTTTTACCATAGTGCAGAAGTACTTCCTTCCTCTTTCTTCTTACTCAGCACTCAGCACTCAGCACTCAGGACTGAGCGTTGTAAATTGGCAAAGGTATTGTATAAGTTAAGTGTTATTTAACCTTGAGGAGTGGATTGATTATGATGCGTTGGCTCACAGCAGTTACACAACGAAATCTGTTGAATATGGCTGTTGTCATATTTATCGCCCTAGCTAGTAGTTTCACTCTACCTACTCCTGTTTGGGCTGCTTCTAGCTTGGGAATTGATCATGGTCATCTAACCGCTTGTCCGAGTTCGCCAAACTGTGTTGTAAGTCAAGGTGCGGATGCAAAACACGCCATTGAACCGATCGCTTATCATGTAGACCGGGATACAGCACGCGCAACCTTACTCAAGGTTCTCACCGTTGTTCCTCGAACAGAGGTGATAGAACAAACAGATAATTACATTCACGCTCTTTCTAAGAGTCGCATCTTCAAATTTATTGATGATGTGGAGTTTTATTTTCCTGAAAATGAATCAGTGATTCATATCCGTTCTGCGTCTCGTGTCGGACAATCGGATCTTGGTGTCAACCGCACACGTGTAGAGCAAATTCGTCTGGCTTTGCGCGATTTAAAGATTTAAGTTGCAGTGCGATCGCTCAGTTACCAATTACTTCATAGCCTGCCTGAATTGCAGTATTGTAGATTGTAGCGATCGCCTCATAGTCTGATAAATCCACAGCCGCAAAACCCTTGACACCAACTTTGGTCATAGCAATTTGAAGTTCTGCATCAGGTCGGAGTAAGGCTGCTTGAATCTGCTCAATCACTGATTTATCTAAATGTGGTGCAGCGACTAAAGGCGGTATCGGACATGGGCCAATCACTTCTATCACTCGCAAATGTTCAGATAACTCAGGAAAATCTCGTAGTTCTTGTTCCAAAACTACACTATCAATCCCCGCGCAATCTGCAAGCCCATCCACCACCCAACGTATCGAACGCTGGTGAAATCCTGATGCTATTGTCTGTCCAAAAAAGTTTTTTGGGTGTTGACCTTGTAATAACCGATGTCGGAGCAGATTATAGCCACTATTAGAGCCGAGGTCGTTGTAACACAGAGTTTTACCAGCCAAGTCTGCAAAACTATACAGATGACTATTGGCATTCACAATCACATCCGTAAAGTAAACAGGATGGTTTTGATAACGTGGTGCATCCAGCACTGGCGCAACTATTGGTTGTAGTTGATTTTTCGCTACTTGATTATATCTGACCAGAGGTAAACCACAAATAAACGCTAAATCTAGCTGGTTCGTTAAGAGTGTTGGGTCTTGTAGCGGGTCATATTGACTTGCTTGTAGTTGGGTTTCGACTCCCAAAATCCGACCAACATAACCCACAATTGCTTCATAAAACCCAAACCAACTCGGCGCTAAGTAAGATATGACCCGCAGCTTTGTTAGTTCACTCACTGATGACTCTCCAAATCCAATTCATTTTGTAGTGCGGGAACTATGATTAGCTTGCGATATGACCAATGAATGCTGAGGAAAATTAGACTCATCAAGGTCAAAAACATAATCTTGAAAACTATGCCATAGCTTTTAGTATGCGACCACAATCGCTGAAAAAACGCTGTCCCAATCAACACAGGCTGCCACAGGCTTTGATTAATGTTCTGAGAATTATTTAAGCCAATAGTTAAGGATGCTGTATTTTGCTGTGCAACTGTCATTATTACTACCTTTTGAGCTATGTCCTATAAATACGGTAATTCGATAGATTTAGTGATGTATATTAATATGGCATAGCTTGAGGCCACAAGCAAGCTTTTATCCAAAATGTAGAGATGTTGTATACAACATCTCTACGTATTAGATGGCAGAGAAATCATGTTTAGTAGAGCAAAAGAGTATCAGCCGCAATAGTAAATATTGATTCATTGTGATATTTGCAACGACTAATATAAGTGAAATACGTCAAGCGATCGCCAGAGTTAAAATAAATGTAAAAGTTTAGCAAAAATACTCATAATTAATAATCACTGCCAACTAATTCCCCATACAGCTTTATGGCTGTGATATTATGGGAGACTGCTGCATATATTTAGAAAAACTAGAAAAATAGATCATGGCTCTGACGCAACAGCGCAAACAAGAAATAATTTCCAACTTCCAAGTTCACGAAACCGATACTGGTTCGACTGATGTCCAAATCGCAATGTTAACAGAGCGAATTAACCGCCTCAGCGAACACCTCCAAGCAAACAAAAAAGACCACTCTTCCCGCCGTGGTTTGCTTAAGCTGATTGGTCATCGTAAACGCCTGCTGGCTTATCTCCAGCAAGAAAATCGGGAAAAATATCAAGCTTTGATTGCTCGCCTTGGTATTCGTGGATAGGGACTATCGCTTATGTCTGCTGAAGAATCTGAACGCAGTCGTTTGCCTTTTGAACCGAACAAAAAACGCCAAAAACCTGTAAAAGTTCAAAAAAATCCCATCAAATCCAATATTTCCACAGAATCAGCCAGCCAGAAACCGCCATTGACAAAAGAAGAAATGGCTATTCCCAAAGTGGTGAGTCAGAGGATGATTCGGCGGGTGGCATTTTTTTGTGGTGTCCCCACAGCGTTAGGGATTACTACATTAGTAGTTAGCTATCTACTAGCGACACAAGCCCAGATCAAAATAGCTCCTGTTGCCGTCTTACTGGTTAATATGGGGCTATTTGGTTTAGGTGTGTTAGGCATTACTTACGGCGTTCTTTCAGCCTCTTGGGATGAAGAAAGACCAGGAGGTTTACTCGGAATCAGTGAGTTTTCCACCAATTTCGGACGTATGGTAGCGGTTTGGCGCGAAACTCGACAAAAGAACCTCTGACAATTGGCGCTCAGGTATTCAGATAACTCAGTATTGGGTAATTTACGCATAAATGTTGAAGTTAAAGTTATATAACTTCAACATTGCTAATCCAGAAATCTACTATCTGATGTCACCCAATATCCAGTAGTTCCAAGACTGAGCGCCTTATTTTTTTACATATAGGACTTACGCACAAAGATTATCTGTGGAGACTGGGTGTGGGTGTGAAAGAGTATAGGGCTTCGCCGTGAGCGTCAGGCGAACGGTGTCAGGGTTTTGAATAAGTACATCCATTAACACGTCTGACGAAATAAGTTTAGTAAACGTAACCGACAGCAAAAGACTTCTAACTCTCTAACCTATAACCTGTAACCTGTAACTCATAACCTGTAACCTATAACCTGTCACCTGTCACCTAATAAATGTTAATTTCTCATCATTAAAAATTACGCGCCACACTGAGAAGTACGACAATATAGTTAAGCTTATTCATTTGATATTTCACTCAACTAATCAGGTAATTTAAGATGATCGTAGTCATGAAGATTGGTTCCCCAGAGGCGGAAATCAACCGCATTGACGAGGAACTAACTAGCTGGGGACTAACACCAGAAAAAATTATAGGTAAACACAAAGTCGTAATTGGTTTAGTCGGTGATACTGCTGATTTAGATCCCCTACAAATTCAAGAAATTAGCCCGTGGATTGAGCAAGTTTTAAGAGTAGAACAGCCTTATAAACGCGCTAGTCGTCAATTTCGTCATGGCGAAGCTTCAGAAGTGGTGGTGAATACTCCTGATGGTGCAGTTGTCTTTGGCGAACAATATCCGTTAGTGGTGGTGGCTGGCCCTTGCTCGGTAGAAAACGAAGAAATGATTGTGGAAACAGCACAGCGAGTTAAAGCCGCAGGTGCTAAGTTTTTACGCGGCGGTGCATACAAACCCCGGACTTCGCCTTATGCTTTTCAAGGACATGGTGAAAGTGCTTTGGATTTACTGGCCAAGGCGCGAGAAGTTAGCGGGTTGGGTATAATCACTGAAGTGATGGACGCTGCTGAACTTGATAAAATTGCGGAAATTGCTGATGTTGTCCAGGTAGGGGCGAGAAATATGCAGAACTTCTCGCTGCTGAAAAAAGTCGGCGCACAACCCAAGCCGGTGCTGTTGAAACGGGGAATGTCATCCACAATTGAAGAGTGGTTAATGGCGGCTGAGTATATTTTGGCGGCGGGAAATCCGAATGTAATTTTATGTGAGCGCGGTATTCGCACCTTTGACCGCCAGTACACCCGCAACACCCTAGATTTATCGGTAGTACCTGTATTGCGAAAACTCACACACCTGCCGATTATGATTGATCCTAGTCATGGTGTTGGCTGGGCTGAGTTTGTACCGGCTATGGCGATGGCTGCGATCGCATCTGGTACTGATTCTCTCATGATTGAAGTGCATCCCAACCCGAAAAAAGCTTTATCTGACGGGCCACAATCGTTGACACCAGAGCGTTTTGACCAGTTAATGCAAGAATTGGCTGTGGTTGGCAAAGCTGTAGGACGCTGGCCACAACCTGCAACCGCTTTGGCTTAAGGTAACAGGACTTACGCACCAAAATTATCTGTGGGGGTGTAAGGGTTTTGAATACTTACACCCCATACCTTTAGCAATTCCTTTAGTAGTGTTCTTTGTAGAGTACATCTCAGGTGTTACTAGTGCGATGTTAAGAAATCTAAATTCCAATCAATCGTGAACTTTTGCCAGTCTGCGCTAGGGTAGAAAAGGACACGTAATTTATCCATTCCTGCTTGTGTTTCTTTGCAAACGTCCAGCCGCCTTATTAAGCTTGGCTGTTTTACTTACTTCCCTAACAGCTTGTAGCAACACTCCAGCCGCTAAAAACCTGGAAAATTCTTTGGCGGCTGATCCTCGACTGCAAAACAACCCAGTTGTTTTTGGAGAAACTAGTAAAAACGAAGCACCAGCGCAAAATACAACAACAGTCCAGCTTCCTGCGGATTTTCCCAAAGAGATTCCCTTATATACTAATGCCACACTTCAGGAAGTTACACCTGCAAGTAATTCCAATAATCAAGTATCAACTCGTTGGCTGAGTTCTGACCCCAGCAATTTTATTACGAGCTTTTATCGTAGCCAGTTGCAAGATAATAACTGGCAAATTTCACAACAGCCAACTGATGATGTAGGTACTTTTGAAGCACGACGCAATGATTTGCTAGTCAAAGTATCTATCCAACCCCAATCTGTGACAAATCCTGCACCTAATCAACCACAAACAGCTACTAGCATAGTGATTGATTATGCGCCCAATAGTACCAATACTGCACAATCTCAGCCCACAACTAACAATACTCCCCAAGCTGGTGATCCGCAGTTTATTGGGCCAGTTGCACCTAACACTACAACTCCCCAACCCAACACTACACCCAATAATTCAACCACCACTGCAACTACAGCAGTATCTCAAGAATTTGCTGACCTCAACAAAGTACCACAAGAATTACGTCAACATATCCAAGATTTAGCCGCCTTGGGTGTGTTATCGGTGGAATCTCCCGCAAATAAGGCGAATACAAATAACACGAATTTATTTGAACCTGGTAAAATTATCACCCGCCGAATCTATGCGCGTTGGTTGGTTGCGGCTAATAATGCGATGTATCCGAACAATTCTACTAAGCAGATACGTTTGGCTAGTGAAAGTACGCAACCTGCTTTTAGTGATGTAGCAAAAACAGACCCAGATTTTGCCGCAATTCAGGGACTAGCTGAAGCTGGTTTAATTCCTAGTACCTTATCAGGAGATACAACCACAGTTTTGTTTCGTCCTGATGCACCTTTAACTAGGGAACAGATGATTTTATGGAAAGTGCCTTTGGATACTCGCCAAGCTTTACCCACGGCTAATTTAAATGCAGTTCAACAAACTTGGGGTTTCCAAGATGCTGGGAAAATCGACCCGAAGGCATTAAGGGCTATTTTGGCAGATTTCCAAAGTGCGGAACAATCAAATATTCGGCGAGTATTTGGTTATACGACGCTATTTCAACCGAAAAAACCTGTGACTCGTGCTGAGGCGGCGGCTGCTTTATGGTATTTTGGCACGCTAGGCGAGGGTGTATCTGCTGCTGATGCTTTGAAGGTGAAGCGATCGCCTGCCTGATTCTTCTTTATACAATATTCGTAAATCGTGAAAATTCAGTAAATATATTTTGCTGCGTCTTTATCTGCTGCGACTTTTTCAGTAAAATTGCAGAAATTTGGAACTGTAACTACAAATTTTAACCATCATTTAAAAATACAGTCGGTACATTTACCTTTTTCTCAAATATCTTTTTACTGGATACGCAGCAGATGAAAAAACAATTGTTGGCGGCTGGTTTTGTCGTTGTATCTTTGGTGTTGCCGCAGAAAGCTTTGGCTGCGAATTTTAGCCAGCTTTATGTATTTGGTGATAGCTTATCGGATACAGGTAATGTTTTCAATGCCACGGGTGGTACTTTTCCAGCAAGTCCGCCTTACTTTAATGGCCGTTTCTCTAATGGCCCTTTGTGGTTGGAATATTTTGGTAATCAGTTAGGATTAAACCCTGCTTTAATCACCGATTTGAATAATGGTAATCCCAGCCAAGGTATTAACTTTGCCTTTGGTGGTTCTTCGTCTGGTTTGGGTAATGCGGTTGTGAGAGATGCACCATTACCGGGAGTTTTAGGACAAGTAGGTGTATTTGCTCAGTCTTTATTGGCTAATAACCAAACTGCTGACCCAAATGCACTGTATGTTGTGTGGGGTGGTGCTAATGACTTTCTATTCCCTAATCCCGACGACTCATCAATACCAGTTAATAACATTACTCAGGCATTAAGTACCCTGGTGAGTGTGGGTGCAAGAAATCTTTTAGTGTTTAACTTGCCCGATTTAGGCAAGCTTCCAGGCGCTACTGTAGATAATCGAGTTCCGGCTAGTCTGACGCAATCAAGCAATAATTTTAATTTTAGCTTGCAAGCAACTGTCGCTGCTTTCAGTCAAAATTCCAATCTGAATGTTATTCCTGTGGATGTCAATTCTTTATTTAATCGGGCGATCGCATCTCCAGCGCAATTCGGGTTTAATAATGTTACTGACTCTTGCTTATCTCGGTTTGATATCTGCCGAAACGACCAAACTAAGTTTTTGTTTTGGGACGATTTTCACCCAACTACCACGGCGCATCAATTTATCGCAGATACCGCACTAGCCGCCATCCAAGCACAGGAAGTCCCCGAATCTTCTACAACTTTAGGATTATTGGCGCTTGGTGTTGTGGGTGGAGTTGGAATACGCAAGCGCCAACAAAAAAAGCTGGCTGTCACTCCAGCAAATCCGGTTCTTGACGCACAATTATCTCGTATAAAGGTTGAAAGCTAAACCAACCTAAATTATGCGAACCAACTTGAGTATGTGCTATCTCTGCATACTCATGTTTAATCGGGCTAGGTTTACCCGCAGCCTCAGCTAATAATTGTGCTTGACAAGAACGCTCCATTGTGGTGAACCACCAAGCAGCTTCATCGACTGAGTGACCAACAGTAAGTAAACCGTGGTTTTTCAGGATAATGGCTTTGTTTGTCCCCAGGGTTTGGGCAATGCGCTGTCCTTCCTGCGGGTCAAGCACTACACCTGTATAGTCATCAAATAAGCTGTGGTCTTGGTAAAAAGCACAAGCATCTTGAGTCAGGGGGTCAAGCAAGCGACCAAGGCTTGACCAGCTTTTACCATAGATAGAATGAGCATGGGCGGCGGCGACGACATCTGGTCTAGCTGCATGAATTTGGGAATGAATGGCAAACGCAGCCCGATTCACTGGGCGATCGCCTATAATTACCTCACCTTCTTGATTGACTAAAATTAGGTCACTGACGCGAATTAAACCAAAGTGCATTCCAAAAGGATTCACCCAAAAGTGTTCCGGCGTTTCCGGGTCGCGTGCTGTGATATGACCTGCAATTCCCTCATCAAAGCCATAGCGGGAAAATAACCGCAAGGCGGCGGCTAGTCTTTGTTTCCGGTGTAGGCGTTCTTCGGTAATAGAAGTAAATTTTGGTGGTTCAGGTGCGTTTGGTTTTTGTACAGATATTGTTTGCATAATTAAGCCAGTGGTGAATATTTATCGTTAGGATAAGGCAGAAGACAGAATAATTTTAATGAATGTGGGATTACGAACAGTTATTTAAGATTATTGAAGAATTGGTGATGCACCATTCGCCTAGCGGTGTAGAGGGTGAGATTAACCAATTTTTACTCCAGCAATTTGCTGCCCTGGGAGTAGAAGTTTGGAGCGATCGCGCTGACAATATTATTGCTAAAATTCCAGGGAAAGACTCTACTAGAGTGATCGCTATTACCGCCCACAAAGATGAAATTGGCGCAATTGTCAAAACAGTTGGCGAAGCAGGTAAAGTAGAAGTCCGCAAACTTGGCGGTGCTTTTCCTTGGGTTTATGGTGAAGGCGTGGTTGATTTATTAGGCGACAATGAAACTATCTCTGGTATTCTCAGTTTTGGTTCTCGCCATGTCTCTCACGAATCTCCGCAAAAAGTCCAACAAGAAGACACACCTGTAAAATGGGAAAATGCCTGGATTGAAACCAAGCGCACCACCGCCCAACTAGAAGCCGCAGGTATTCGACCAGGAACCAGAATGGTTGTTGGCAAACATCGCAAACATCCCATTCGCTTAAACAATCACATCGCCAGTTACACCTTAGATAATAAAGCTTCAGTTGCGATTTTGTTAGGTTTAGCGCAAACCCTGAAGCAACCAGCCTGTGATGTGTATTTAGTCGCCTCAGCCAAAGAAGAAGTCGGCGCAATTGGGGCGTTATTTTTTACCCAAAATCAGCAATTAGATGCGTTGATTGCTTTAGAAATTTGTCCCTTGTCTCCAGAATACCCCATACAGGATAATGAAAGTCCGGTGTTGCTGTCTCAAGATGCCTATGGCATATATGACGAAACCTTGAATTTACAATTGTGCCGTGCTGCGAAGCAACTAGATATAACCTTACAATTAACTATTCTCAGTGGCTTTGGTAGTGATGCTTCCATTGCGATGAAATTTGGTCATGTCGGTCGTGCAGCTTGTTTGGCGTTTCCCACACAAAACACCCACGGTTATGAAATTGCTCATTTAGGTGCGATCGCTAACTGTATTAATCTATTAAAAGGCTTTTGCGAAACATTCACCGAATAAAGCCGATGACGGGATTTGAACCCGTGGCCTGCTGATTACGAATCAGCTGCTCTACCACTGAGCCACATCGGCATACACGATTAGAAATTATAGCATTATTTACCAATGGTAGACCCAAATCCCAAAACCCGCCTAAATCCAGAACAATATGCCCGTCTCAAAGCAGAAATCGCCGCACCATATCGCGGCTTACGGCAATTTATCTATGTTGCTGTGGGCGCTTCTAGTTTTATTGGTGCATTTGTCTTCTTTTTTCGCGTACTTGCTGGCAAAGAACTTGAGACTGCTTTACCGAATTTAGCATTGCAAGTTGGAATTGTTGCCCTGATGGTCTTTTTGTGGCGCTGGGAAAAACGTCGGCAACTACCTAAATAGTGGAATAGTATAAATATTCAGTTAACATGATACGCCGTGATCACTATTTTCCTGTCTGAACTATACACAGACTCGACTCTTGGATATTCGCTATGAATCCACCATACTTTGATTCTATTGGATTGTGCAGGTGCGCTACCTGAAATGGAATACCCTGCTTGAGTCATTAAATTTTCAAAAGTATTGGAGTCGAGAACTGTACAATTAAAAGCTGTTAGCCCCTGTATCTGATGTTTGTTTAGGGTCATAGCTACCCTGATAAGTCGTAAAAATTCTATACCCTGGTAATACTAAAGCAATTCCAGTTTGACTATGAATTTCACCAGGATATTTATAAGGACTATCATCTGGTAAACTTCCACCAATGCGAAAACTAAAACCCAATACCCATACATAGAAACCAGGTAGTAGTAAATCCATGCTATATGCAATAGCTCTCATCGCTTCATTTTCTTTACCAGAAGAAGATTTTCTGCCTATAGCAATTGTTTTGGAGATATTTTTTGGGTTTTTGGTTTCTAACATAGATATTTCAATCACCAATAGTGATTAAGTGGATGTCAAGCGTTTCACTTGCCATTATGTATTAAGTGTTTTGCAACGCTGTAAACAGATCAGCAAAGATTGAGACTAATTTGTTTTAATCCCTCATATCTAGTATTAGTATATCTCAAAGATATATGGGATAAGAGTTTCGCATTATTGAAGGCGATTAGACAGAAATATCTGTCATCTTTTTACATAACTTAATATTTTTATTTTTTCTTAATTTTTTGACATAATCTGCAATAGAAAGAGAGAAAATATAAAAAAAATATTAGGAAATTAGGAAAAATCAAAATCTCTGCGAAAATGATAATTACTCAAACGGGGTCAGCCAATATAAAGACCCTGAAGATAAACAAATCATTTTTATATAGGGTCAAATACAATTTAAAGACCCTGGATTTAGGAAAAAACTAAAAAATCACCAGCGTCATAACTAACAGTTTGTTAGCTTGACGCTTTTAACTTTTTTAGGACTCAAGAACAAGAAAAATTTATTCCTTTAACTTAGACAATCTGTGTAACATATAACACATTGCGTAGAGAAACATTAGCGATTCCAAGTCAGGTTATCAGTACAATCAATCTCTGGAGGGTTGCTGTATTCTTCACATTTTGTTACAAAAGTACAAAGAACTTCTAGAGACGCACTAACTCATGTTCGGCGGACTAACTGGTTTACAAGATCCTAAAGGCACTGACTGGGGTGAGCGAATGCTCAACACAGTGGCCAGCCAAACGATTCGCCATCTGTTTACCCAAAGCGAGTCAGTAGAAGTCTTGGTACGCTGCTATCCCTCCAGTAAGTTGTTGCAAGGTAGCATTGATAGTTTCAAAATGAACGGACGTGGCTTGGTGATCCGCAAAGATTTTGCGGTGGAGGAGATGTCGTTTGAAACGGATGCAGTGGCGATAGATTTTGGCGCGGTATTAAGTGGCAAATTAAGCCTGAAGCAACCTACACAAGCGATCGCCCAAGTAGTATTATCCGAAACAGGCATTAACCAGGCTTTCAAGGCAGAACTCGTGAAAAAGCGCCTAGTTAACCTTGATGTACCTGCTTTAACAGAATTATCTGGTGGTCAGCCAGTTTCCTTTCCTGAAGTTCAGGTACAACTCTTACCAGAAAATCACCTGCGAATTACCGCCAAAGCCGATTTAAATAATGGCGAACTCGTTCCCATAAATATGATAGTTTCCATAGCTGTGGAAAGGCGGCGACGCATTTCTTTTAAAGACCCCCAAATTGACCTTGAGCAAGTCCCAGAAACGCAAAAAGCAATTTCTCAAACCCTGAGTGTGGCGCTGGCAGACATTTTAGATAATATGGTTGATTTAGATCGCTTTGACCTAGATGGAGTCAAAATGCGGCTCAATCGTTTAGAAACTGAAGGGCAAAAATTAATTTTCAGTGGATATGCGGAGGTTGAACGTATCCCTCGTAGCGGGGGTAGTGCAACTTAAAAAGTAAAAAGTGAAAAGATCATCCCCATAAACAAATTTAGGAGTTAGTTGCGTGGGCGGGTTTCCCACGCCAGTCGCCACCAATTTGAGAAGCAAAGCAACGTGCTGGCTCGACTCGAAGCAGTCTGGCGTTGGTTTGTGAGTATGATTCTTTTTCTTTCTTTTGTCTTGTTTGTTCAATACCGAAGTGATTTTCTGACATACTTACTACAAAGTTGCATGTTATTAACTTCAGTATTTCCAAAATTGCAGAGCGATCGCTAATCTTTTAGGGAACGTTAGGTAACGCACTTCCATCTATGATAAGGATTAAGACATTATTGAGGAGTGGAAGGCAATGAAGATTCTACCCATTAGTAGCATCATAGTGAGTCTCATAGCTGCAATTGGTGAATCGCCATTAGTGTTAGCAGTTCCTACACAAGTTGCATTGCAAGAAAATGTACAAATTACTCAAAAACAACCACAAAAACTAGCACAATTTCAGGATGATGGAAATTCCGAGCGATCGCAACTAGTTCAACAAGCAAACAATTTATTAAACAGTGGTGATTTAACAGGTGCAGAAAAAGTCTTACGTAGATTAATTAAAAAGTATCCCGACGATGCTTTTGGACATTTTCAACTTGGTAATGTACTGCGGCGACAAAAGCAACCAGAAGCAGCGATTACAGCTTATCAAGAAGCCCTTCGTCTCAAGCCAAAATATGCTTTAGCTTACAATGCGATCGGTGTTGTATATGCAACTCAAGACCGTTGGGATGATGCTATTAGTCAATATCGCAAAGCTTTAGAAATAAACCCTAGTTATGGGGAAGCCATGACTAATTTAGGACAAGCACTATGGCAAGTTAATAAAAAAGATGAGGCGGTTGCTTCTTTAGAAAAAGCTTTAAATATTTTTAAAACCCAAAGTCGCAATGATAGAGTTTACCAGATTGAACAAATGTTAAAACAAATTCGGGCTGC
The DNA here is from genome assembly GCF_014696905.1 of Nostoc sp. FACHB-190. Taxonomy (NCBI): domain Bacteria; kingdom Bacillati; phylum Cyanobacteriota; class Cyanophyceae; order Nostocales; family Nostocaceae; genus Nostoc; species Nostoc sp. FACHB-190. The sequence continues at coordinate 114,087 of NZ_JACJQW010000021.1, read as the reverse complement.
TGATAATCCTGGCGTATCTTGAAAAAGAATTCAGTATTAAAATGTAACAGGCAACAGGGAAATTCCCATAAATAAATTTCCCGGCAAGATTCAGATACCCGACTTCTTTAAGAAGTCGGGTATCTTTTTATTCATAAGACTAAGAGTCTAATACCGTTTCTTGATGACGATACAATTAATCAGTCTCTACAAAATTTATATTGTCAAGGAAATGTTGGATTAGTTAATTTTAATGGGCAACTGCACCACCAGTTGCTTTTACTTTTTTAATGAATAAAATTGCAATTCCACTGAGTAATAATGCTAGACCAATAAAGTAAAAACAATCATTAAAAGCCATGACAAATGCTTCGCGGCGAACAACATTGGAAATAGATGCGATCGCCTGATTTTGTGCTGTGCTTAAATCTGCACCACGGCTGATAAAATATTGTGTCATTTGGTCAATTCGCTGTTGCGTTTCTGGGTTATATAAAGACACAGCATCGCCTAATCTATTCGAGTGAAATTGCTCTCTATTACTTAATAAAGTTGCTAACACAGCAATTCCAATAGAACCACCCATATTCCGCATCATATTAAATAAACCACTGGCTGAACCTGCATCTTTAGGATTTAACCCAGCAGTTGCAATAGATGTCAGTGGAACCATAATTAATGGTTGTCCCATTGCCCTGACTAATTGTGACCAACGTAATTGATCTAACCCGGTTTGATTAGTCAATCCCGCATTCATAAATGCACTAATAGCAAACAAAGTTACTCCTAATGCCACCATAAAGCGCACATCAATGCGTTGCATAAGTTTGGGAATAAACGGAATAATAAATAACTGGGGAATCCCTGCCCAAATTAACACCTCACCAATTTGCAGTGCGTTATATTTTTGAATTTGAGCCAGATACAAAGGCAAAATATAAATCGAACCATATAAACCTATCCCTAGGGAAACATTTACAACACTAGCTAAACCAAAGTTACGATAACGTAATAAACGTAAATTAATAAATGGTTGCTTACGAGTTAATTCAATCAAGAAAAATAAAGTCAGAAAAATTGCGGCAATAATACTTAAACGTACAATTAATGGTGAGCCAAACCAATCTTTCCGGCTACCTTCTTCCAACACAACTTGTAGGGAACCTAAGCCAATAGCCATTGAAAAAATTCCCCACCAATCACCTTGTTTTAATAACTGAATTTGGGGTTGGACTTGCTTAATCCCATACCAAACACCCGCCAGCATTAATGCACCTGGAAACACATTGATATAAAAGCTATATTCCCAACTATAATTTTCTGTTAACCAACCGCCTAAAGTCGGGCCAATTGATGGAGCGAAAACTGCTGTAATAGCAAATGCGGCAAGTCCTATTGATTGTTTGGCGGGTGGTAAAGTTGTTAACACAACCGTCAAAGCTGAAGGAATTAAAACGCCTCCTGTAAAGCCTTGCAAAGCCCGAAAAACAATCATGGAATTTAAATCCCACGCCCAAGCGCAGCAAATAGAAAAGAAGATAAATAATCCAGTATTAACTAATAAATAAAGTCTGAGGGAAAAAACCCGCGATAACCATCCAGTTAAGGGAATGACGACAATTTCGGCGACAAGATAAGCAGTAGAAATCCAAGAACCTTCTTCTAAAGTTGCACCTAAAGATGCTTGAATTTCTTGCAATGAAGCGTTAGTGATTTGAATATCTAAAACTGCCATAAAGGCACCAAGCATACTGGCTAATACACCAATCCAAGTTCTTAAGGGTATGCCTTCTGGTGCTACAGCCGAAATATTAGCCATAGTCATGCTCCATTTTGAGGGGCGAAGATTGGGAGAATATTAAAAATGTACCATTGATAGGAGGTTGGAGATGACAGAGTTTTTATCTACCGATACTCTCTTAAATCTCTCTGCATCTGGGCGTAAAATAAATCACCAAATTCAACACTAATTTACTTCCTAACTAAAATACCTTTCTGTTCATAAATTGGTATTACCATTTGCCGTAAAGCTGGCAGTTGTCTACTAAAAAATATTGAACCGATAATACAAGCTATACCATCAATAATTAATGTATTAGGAGCGCCAATGATATCTGCAATTCCACCGCCGATTAAATTGCCTATAGGTATCATACCTAAAAATGACATTGTGTATAGACTCATTAACCTTCCACGTTTATCTTCTTCCACGATGGTTTGCAAAAAGGTATTACTTGCAGCAATTTGTAAAATTGTTCCTAAACCGACAAATAGCATTGTGAATAAAGACAATGGTAAAAATCGAGAAACAGAAAATGCAATCAGACCACAGCCTAATATTGCTGGTGCGATCGCAATTAATTTCCCAATGCCTAAAATAGTTTTACGAGTAGCGAGATATATCCCCCCTGATAATGCTCCCACTCCTGATGCTGCCATTAAAAAGCCTAAAGTTTCAGCACCACCTTTAAGGATTGTTTCGGCAAAAACTGGTACTAGAATTGTATTTTGCAACCCCATTAAACTAACTAAAGCTGATAGTAATAAAATGGCGCGAATTGGGGGAAAGCTAAAAGCATAAATAAATCCCTCTTTAACTCTTTTTAAGGGATTACCTGGACTAGACGGCATTTTCCACGGCTTAATGTTCATTGCTAGTAAGCCGACAATCACAGCAATGTAACTCAAGCCGTCGATTAAAAAACAGTAAGCAACACCAACTCTGGCAATTAATAATCCGCCTATGGCGGGGCCAATAAGTCGCGCCCCATTAATCATAGTTGAATTGATGGCGATCGCATTCGCTAAATCTTCTCTGCGTTCAACTAGTTCCGGGACAAATGCTTGTCTGGCTGGTGCATCTAAAGCGTTAATCAATCCTTGTAATAAGCTCAACGCGATGATATGCCAAATTTGAATCATGCCTGTTAGTGTTAGTACAGCTAACGCTAAAGACTGGATCATCGCCATAATTTGCGTACCAATTAAAGTACGATACCGCGAAAAGCGATCTACAAACACGCCACCAAAGGGAGCGAGAAAAAAACTGGGGATTTGACTAGCAAATCCAACTACACCTAGCATTAATGGTGAGTTAGTTAAGTCATACACTAGCCACACCGTAGCCAGTTGAGTCATCCATGTTCCTATTAAGGAAATTCCTTGTCCCGCAAAAAACAAACGATAGTTTTTTGACTGAAAGGCAGGTAGTTGCAACTGTTTAAATTTGGTCATTTGTCATTTGTTATTTGTCAGGAATTGATGCTCATTTCACTCAAGTTCATTACAAACTTTATTTAACTTCCACACTAACTTCCGCAGACATCCCTGGTGTAATCCTGGAGTCGTAACCTTGGATACTCTTTTGGTCTAAAACTATCTTCACAGGAATGCGTTGCACTACTTTGGTAAAGTTACCTGTCGCGTTGTCTGGTGGTAATAAAGCAAATTGAGCGCCGGAAGCCGGGGAAATGCTGTCAACTTTGCCGCTAAAGGTGTGGTGAGGAAAGGCATCGAGTTTGACTTCTACTGGTTGTCCGGGGCGCATTCTTTCTAGTTGGGTTTCTTTAAAGTTGGCTACTACCCAGTTTTCGTTATCAACAATCGCCATTAATGGTGATCCGGCTTGGATTCTATTGCCAATTTCCACGGTTTTTTTACCAACTCGCCCAGCACTAGGGGCAGTAACGTTGGTGTAGGATAACTGCAATTGGGCATCTTTTAAGGATGCTTCGGCTTGAGAAATGGCCGCTTTGGCAGCTTCGTATTGGCTACGTTTGACGCTAGTATCTTGAGTTCCAGCTGTCGCTTGTTGCAATCCACCTTTTGATGCGGCGAGTTTGGCTTGGGCGCTGGTAACACCTTCTTGGGCTTGGGCGAGTCGAGATTGGGCTTGGGCTACTCCAACTTTGGCGGAGGCTAATCTGGCTTGGGCTTGTTCAACTCCTTGGATGGCGGCATTTTTCTGGGCTAAAGCGACATCATAGGCGGCTTTGGCTGCATCCAACTGTTGACGAGCGATCGCACCTTCTTTATATAAGCTGTTGTAACGGTTATAATCTGTTTCCGCTTTTTGCAGGTTGGCGTTGGCTTGGGCTACCTGGGCTTGGGCGGCGGGAATCCCGGCTTGGGCTAATTCCACATCGGCTTGGGCGGCGGGAATCCCGGCTTGGGCTTCTCGTACTGCTGCTTGGGCGGTGGAAATGGCAGATACAGCGCCACTCACATCACCTTGGGCTTGAGTTGTCTTAGCATTGGTGGTTTCCGCCGTTAAGGCAATATTGGCGGCGGCGGCTTCGGCTTGACTGCGGGCGTTGGCTAAGGCGGCGGCGGCTTGCTGCACTTTACTTTCATAGTCACGGGGGTCAAGTTTAACTAGTAACTGTCCCGGTTGCACTTCTTGGTTGTCGTTGACTAAAACTTGAGCAACCGTTCCGGGAATTTTGCTACTAACTTGGTGAACATGCCCGCTAACAGTGGCATTGTCTGTTTCTTCGTGAGAGGAAGCGTATTGCCAGTAGTTATAACCAAATGTACCAGCAGCGATCGCACCTACACCCAACCCCGCCAAAATTAAAGGTAATCGCTTTGAACTACGGGGTTTTTTCTCTGGCTGCGGGTGGACATCGGTTTCCGGTGCTTCTGGCGTGGCGATCGCTGCATCTAAAGTCTCAGTATCAGTAATTATTTCTGTTTCGACAACAGATGTTTTCTCTTTTTTGCGTCCGTTTAATGTGGTTGTTGTCATAGTTAGCTTCTTCCTTGCGGCAATTATTTAGAATACGTACTATTTAGTTGCAAGTAGCTTCTATTCTTTTATTTAGGATGCTAAATATTTTCGCAAATAAATTTATACATAGCTTCACCCAAATGGGCGATTGTCATCCAGCCTTAAGATAGGTTAGCAATGGCTTTATTGAGCAATTGAGAAAAGTATTCCCGGTCATCGGTGGAAATACCACGCATAGCTTCTTCACGTAATTCTGCGGCTAGTGGCGGTAATACTTTTTCTAGTTCCTTACCTGCATCCGTCAACCAGATACGCCAAATTCGGCGATCGTGTACATCTCGTTCTCGACGGACTAAGCCTCGTTCTTCCATCCGGTCTAGTACGCCTGTTAAAGTTCCACCCACCTGCTGCAACTTCTCACCAATACTGGATGTGGGTAAACCATCTTCTTGCCACAAACAACACAGCACCAACCAATGAAATGGTGTTAGCCCAAAAGGTTCTAGTTTGTCAGTCAACTTGCGGGTCAACAGTTGTGAAAGTAGTTTGATTCGATAACCCAAATTGTAAGGCGCTAAAACTTGCTGCCAAGACTCACAAGTAGTAGAATTATTAGGTTGAGTAACCATTATGTAAAATGCTTAGTATGCGTAATATTTAGCATAACTAGAATAACTCATTTTGGCAAGCGGGTGATAGATTTAGCAAGAAATTGGCACAAGAGGTGCGATCGCATACACCATCAAAAGCCACATAACAATTAGCCCCCTCCTCGCCTGCGGGGAGGGGGTTGGGGGTGGGGTTCATCTCTGCAAACAAGCAGCAATATCCTCTAACACCCCCTCTATCCTCTCCATCACATCCTCATTTCTAAATCGCACAACCTGTAACTCTAAACTCTCCAAAAACTCTTGACGTATCGTATCTTCCACTTGGGTGTAATCGTGAATTTCGCCATCCACTTCCACCACTAACCGCGCTTCACTACAGTAAAAATCGACGATAAAACGGTCAATTGTTTGCTGACGGCGGAACTTGAACCCTAAAAGTTGCTTGTGTCTCAACTTCTCCCAAAGTCGCTTTTCTGCTGGAGTTGGTTCACACCGCATCTGTCGCGCCAAGGGTTTGAGTTTTTCCCAAAGTTGAGGTGTGGTTTGCCAAACTTGGCCTGGAACCCCACCCCCTAACCCCCTCCCCGCAAGCGAGGAGGGAGAATTAGAGTTTTTGAGAGGTTTTGGCTTGGAGTTTTGATATTGGGTCATTTGCGCTGTTGGCTAATGAATATTTCATCTATTATTTCCAGTCCGATCGCATTCCCAAAATCAAGTTATAGACTGGATTGTTAAAACCGTTGTGCTAATTGCGGAGTCCGCCCCTTTAAGCCAATCATCAATTTAAGCGCGAATACCTTTAACACTGGAACGCGCTGCATCAACCATAAACCCAAACGCCGCACCGCTACCAAAGGTAGGATTTGGTTAGAAAACATTCTATCTAACAAATCGGTGAACCCTAAAATTGTCAGGTTTTCCAGTTTCCGCCAGCGTTCATAGCGTTTGAGGACTTGAATTTTACCGATATCTTCGCCTTTTTTGTGGGCTGTTTGGATAATTTGGGCGAGGGCGGCTGCATCGCGGATACCGAGGTTTAAGCCTTGTCCGCCGACGGGGTGACAGTTGTGGGCTGCATCGCCAATTAATGCCAAACGGGGGAGGACGTAGCGATCGCTTTGCATCAGTTGGACTTGGAAGACAAAGCGATCGCCAAGTAACTCCAATTTACCCATGTGATCACCGTAGCGGCGGCTCAGTTCTGCCAAAAATTGCTCATCATCCAAAGCACACAAAGCCTTCGCTTCTTCGTGGGGGGCTGTCCAGACAATGCGGCAACGGTTCCCCGGCAGAGGTAAAATTGCAAAGGGGCCACTCGGCCAAAATCTTTCGTAAGCAGTATCGTTGTGGGGTTTTTCTGGTTTGACAAAAGCCACTATACAAGACTGCCAATATTTCCAGCCATGAGTTTTGATTCCCGCCGCTTGGCGAATCGGCGATCGCGATCCATCCGCCGCCACCAATAATTTACTGCGGACTGTGTATGTCTGCTCAGAAATCTTGATATCGATTGCCACTATATCCTGCTGATGCTGTGTATTCACCACCTCAGCCGGACAAAGGTAATTCACATTCGGACATTTCTGGACAAATTCTTGCAATGGCTGTAACAAAGCTTGGTGTTCAGCCACGTAACCCAACTCTGGCGAACTTCTCCCAATATCTGCCGCGTCAAATTCCACCACATCAGGATAGTCAGCATCCGAAAGCCGCACATGACGATATTTGGCGATGTGGGGTAAGATTTTATCCCAAATGCCAATACCTTGGTAAATCAGCGCCGATAGCAGATGCACTGCATAAGCTTGGCCTTTGGCTACAGATGCTGATGTTACCTTCGCCTCAATTAGCAAGATATTCAAACCAGAATCTTTCAAAGCTGCGGCTAGGGTTAACCCAACAATTCCACCGCCGACAATCACCAAATCATAGTCATACCCCCGTTTGTCTGTTGCGGGTTGCTGGGGGGAAATAGTTTGAGTAAACTGCGTTAGCGCCATTGTTAAGAGAAATTAAGCAATCCTAACTATTATTCTTACGCGATCGCCCCCAATAGAGCAAGTTAAAACCTAAACTCTCAATCCTGCCATCAAAATAACTCAGTAATTCATGAATTTTTCTAACTAATTTACTTGGCTTAAATGTCTTAACTGTCTTAACTGTCCGCTTCAAGGAGAGGGAAAGTAAATTTATTGTACAAATACTTGCTGGATTAATAAAGTATTTGTAGTCTAGCTTATGGTAATTTTGGTTACTAAAAAAACATAATTACCATACGCAAAAAGTCTTAATTTAACTTATAAATTATGAGTTGAAGTTTGACATTTTTTGGCTGGGCTAAAACTACTTTATGACCTGAAAACAGAATAATGAAACGTCTTGTAATTTGTTGTGATGGAACTTGGCAACAGTTAACAAATGCCTACCCCAGCAATGTTGTGAAACTGGCTCAATCAGTGAAACCAACTGCAAATGACGGAGTTCCGCAGATTGTATTTTATGATGAGGGAATTGGTACTGAAAATCAAAAGATTTTAGGTGGAGCAACAGGATTAGGAATTGATAGAAATATCGAAGATTGCTATCGATTTCTGGTGCTGAACTATGTTCCTGGTGATGAAATTTATTTGTTTGGCTTTAGTCGTGGTGCTTATACAGTCAGAAGTCTAGCGGGAATGATTTATTGTTCAGGTTTGCTAGACCGACCACATATCACCAAAGCCCATGAAGCGTACGAACTTTATCGGAAACGCAATGTCAAGCCCAAAGATAAAGAAGCTGTAGATTATCGGAACAAATATGGCGATCGCGTTCCGATCACCTTAATTGGTTGTTTTGACACCGTTGGGGCGCTGGGGATTCCTGGGTTAGCCGCCTTCAAAAAAGTTCACGACCAACTGAATCAGCGTTACAGATTCCACGACACCACTTTAAACAAAGATATCCAAAATGCACTGCACGCAATGGCGATCGATGAAATTCGGGAAATCTTTGATGTCACCCCCATGAAACCCCACCCTGAAGCCGAAAAGCAACGGGTAATTCAAAAATGGTTTCCTGGTGAACATGGTTGCGTTGGTGGTGGAACTGAAGAACATAGCGGCTTATCTGATGCAGCCTTACAGTGGATGATTGATTCCGTTGGTGATTTAGGACTGGGACTCGAATTTGATCCAAACGTCATTCCCACAGGGATCAACCCCAATTATAAATGCGAATTTAAGAATGACCCTGGATTCTTTAAATTGGCAGGAATCAAGCTGCGGGATGTCGGCGACGCAATTGAAGAACTACACGACAGCACAATCAACCGTTTAAAAGTTCGCCAAGACTATCGCCCCAAAAATTTACAAAAGATTATTGCCAAACTATTAGACTAAATTCCAATTTAGGCATTTTTGTTTTTACTTGTAATCAATACAGAGGTAAGTATTATGGCTGGTAAAAGAGACACATCCAGAGATGGTTTAAACAACAAAATTCAAACATTTGTTTTAACCCATTTTAAAGGGATTTGGGGATTACTTCAAAGTAATGAATCTATCAAACGGAAAGTAAATAAAGCATTGCTCAATAGTCTCATCTACAAAATTCCCACTCGCCCCAATCCCTACAGTACGATGACACTAGATAAGCATATTCCTGATACAGACAGAGCGAAAAAAACTGATACTTATACTTCCTGGGAATCACTCAACGATCGCACCTATACAGGTAGACACTTACCACCAGATCCCAAACTCAACACGCCGGAAAATCTTCCCAAAGTTGAAGACCTAGCTATTTTATTCCGCAAACGAGACGGTCAAACCATTTACTCTAGCAAATCAACTATGCTGTTTCCCTATTGGGTACAGTGGTTTACCGATAGCTTCCTCCGCATCGATCATCACAACAAATTAAAAAATACATCCAACCATGAAATTGACTTGTGTAATGTTTATGGTTTAACCAGAAAACAAACACATCTTTTAAGAAGCTTTGAAGGTGGTAAATTTAAAACTCAAAAACTCAAACGCCAAGACGGAGTAGAAGAAGAATACCCCCTATTTTATTATTCTGACCCAGCACAAGGTATAGTAGACTCTCAATTTGCTGGTCTTTATGAACCCATCAATGATGAAAAAAGACAGCCAGCCGATAAAAAACAATATATGTTTGCGATGGGAGTAGAACGAGCCAATGTCCAAATTGGCTATGTCATGCTGAATGTTCTTTGTCTGCGCGAACACAATCGTCTGTGTGATGTCTTATCCAAGAATTATCCTGATTGGGATGATGAACGTCTCTTCCAAACCGCCAGAAATATTCTTATGGCAATTATTCTCAAAATTATTATGGAAGAGTACATTAACCACATTACTCCTTATCACTTTAAGCTATTTGCTGATCCAGAAGCTTTTACTAAAGAAAGTTGGTATCGTACCAATCACATGGCCATTGAATTTGACTTTGTTTATCGTTGGCATAGTGCAATTCCTGAAAAATTTGTTTGTAATGGTAAACCAACTCATGTTGTCGAAACTCTCTGGAACAATAAAATATTAATTGACCAGGGTTTAGGCTCATTAATGGAAGAAACTTGTTCGCAAGCAGGGACAAGAATTGGTTTATTCAACACGCCTGATATCTTAGTTGAATTAGCTGAATTACCTTCCATCAGACTCGGCAGAGAACTACAATTAGCCAGCTACAACGATTACCGAGAATTGTGTGGTTTCCCCAGAGTCACCAGCTTTGATCAAATTACTGGTGATGAATTTACTCAACAAAAACTCAAAGAATTCTATGGTCATGTTGATAATATTGAATTCTTTGTAGGACTCTACTCAGAAGATGTGCGACAAAATTCTACGATTCCTCCGTTAGTCGCAAGGTTAATTGGGATTGATGCTTTTTCCCAAGCTCTGACCAATCCTTTACTATCACCGAAAATCTTCAATAAAGATACGCTTTCGCCTATCGGTTGGGAAATCTATCAAACTACCAACACCGTCTCAGATTTAGTAAATCGCAACGTTCCGTCATCAGGTAAAAAGTATAAAGTTACTTTTGACCTGCACAAAGCATAGCCCATTTGAGTTTGATTGATAGAGACAAACAGATCCCCGACTTCTCAAAGAAGTCGGGGATCTAAAACTCTCATGTTTTAATGTAAGTATTCAGGAGTCAGAAGGTTTAAAGAATAAGGAAAAATATTTGATGAATTAATTTGCTAATCCTACAGATAGTTCTAAATTCTGAATTCTGACTCCTCGGTGCTGAATTCTTACGTTTTAATTTAATTCTTCTACTTATCTAGCAACTGCAAAATGAAACTATTTACTGAATATCCAGAACAAGAAGAAGCTAAATACTGTGCTTTGATGAGTGAGCTAGTCAAAAAGAATATGGATAATCTGTACAAAGGTGAAAAGCAGAAAATCGCCAAGCGAGACACTCACTCTAAAACCCACGCGGCTGTTCAAGGTACTTTAGAAATTTTTGACTTTGATGAAGCAGCGATTAAACAAGAATTGCGTCAACGCACTGCATTAACTGAAGCTGAAATTCACGGAATTTCCCTCAAACAAGGTTTATTTGCTCAAGCAAAACAATATCCGGTGTGGTTAAGATTTGCCAGTGGAGCATTTTCAGTCAAAAATGATTATGAAGGCGATACACGCTCGATGGCAGTTAAAATTATAGGTGTAGAAGGAGAACGAATACCCCACAGTCATGAGTTACACACCCATGACATTATTGTTCATAATCATGATGTCTTTTTTGTAAGAACTATTAAAGACTTCTACAGCTTCTTTTTGACAATTTATCGAGCCGGGTTGTTTCCACTTTTTAGGTTGTTGGTGCTAATTTGGCTCAAGTTACATCCCTACGAAGCCACTCTTTTACAAACCAGTTTCAAACGGTTTCCTAAAAGTTTACTCACAGAACGCTATTGGAGTGCTTCAGCTTATGCTGTGGGACTCAAATCAGATTTTGATCCATCCCAAGTAGGTCGAGTTCCTGTAGAATACCCAGCAGTCATTAAATATGGGTTTGTTCCAGTTTCTAGTCAAGCACCTCATCAACCCCTACCTCTAGAGTCAAGACCAGAAAGCGAGCTTCAACGTGTTAAAACTTCTGGTGCAGAGGATAACTATTACCGAGAAGATATTATGCAAGCTTTAGCCAAGCCAGATGCAGAATATACTTGGGATTTCCAAATTCAATTTCAAACTAAACCAGAAATGTCTGTTGATGATTCCACCATTATTTGGAGTGAAGAAGAATCACCCTTTTTTACAATTGGTCGTCTAACGGTTAAACATCAAAAAGTCAATTCTCCCCTAGAAAATGACTTTGGTGAAAATCTCCGATTTTCGCCAGGAAATGGTTTAGCTGTTCATCGTCCTGTTGGTGCAATTAATCGCTTACGTTCTGTTGTGTATCCGATTGTGGCTAATTCCCGTCATACAAAACGGGGAGTCAAATATCAAGAACCGACCAGCGAGACAAAAGTTTAAAACTAGTAAAACTAGTAAAACTAGTAAAACTAGTAAAACTAGTAATTACAAAAAAATCTCGCTGTTATCTACAGATAACAGCGAGTTTCACCCTGATTAATTATTTATCCAGAAAATTGAGAAGATATAAATCTATGTAGAACTGTTATTTGTGAGCCTTGTTAGCAGCAGTATTAGATTTATTAGTTAAATTTGTAGCAGTGTGCTTGTGATGCTTGTGATGCTTTAAGTGTTTTGTATGTTTGCCTGATTTTACCTGACTCTTGCTCTTAGTGATAGCTGCTTTGTGATGAGTTTTACTAGTATCTATTTTAGCTAAAGGTGCTGTTTTAGTAGTAGATGTAGTTTCCGCATGAACAGCAGGTGTAATCACAGCCAGAGGTGAAGAAACTGCCAAAGCTAAGACTAAAACTTTGATGAGGTTTTTCATCGTATTTCCTAATTTCTGCTCGATGAGTTGATGATTTAAATATGCCAGTTACTTATGTCATTTGCTTGTTTTTGATATGGATTTTGTGTGAATTTGAGAAATTTGATCAGTATAAAAAAACTGCCGTTTTTCACAGCAGTTACTATATGCTACAGGGCAACATAGTATAAAAAACAAATTAGGAAAATAAATTTGAAATTTATCTGTTGAAGAATCTAGGATTTGGACAAAAGGTTAGATTTTAGAGTTAATACTGTAGCCTCCTGGAAAATTTTATTTAGAGAAATGGCTGATTAGTCTCCTCTAAAATGCAGATGAAAACAAATAAACATCTTGGAAGTTGAGAAGACTAAAGCCGGAGTAACCTTGAAGCTAATTACTTAGCGAGAATGGACATCTCATCAGTAACTTACAAACAAAACTATCGCAAAGCAGTGTGTCATTATTTTGTTCTGCATATAAATTTTCTGTGTCAAATTGGGCAAAAATGACCAACTGTTTACCACCTGGTTTCTAGATGCTTAAACAACGCTCACAGCCAATAACTGTTCTGACATATCAAAATTAGATGTGACATTCTGCACATCATCTAAGCTTTCTAGAGTATCAATTAATTTGAGGAGCGATCGCGCCTGATCAGAATCTGTAACTTCTACATTATTACTGGGAATCCAGCGCAATTCGGCATCAGTGACTTTAAAGCCTTTGTCTTTCAGGGTTTTGTTGAGAATTTCTAAATTAGCAACCTCGGTGAATACTTCCGCCGTTTCATCTTCGGTCATTTCATAAGACTCAGCGCCGCCTTCTAAAGATGCTTCTAAAAGCTGGTCTTCATCAACCACACCCTGGACAACACACACGCCTTTTTGGTCAAACATCCAGCTAACGCAACCAGTCTCACCCAAATTACCGCCGTTTTTACTAAAAGCCACCCGTAAATCAGCCGCCGTGCGATTGCGATTATCAGTCAAGGCTTCAACTAAAATTGCCACACCACCGGGGCCGTAACCTTCGTAGCGAATTTCTTCCAGGCTATGGTTATCACCGTTAAATGTACCTGCACCTTTAGCGATCGCTCGTTCAATATTATCATTGGGGATACCCGCCGCCTTCGCCTTTTCAATCGCTGTACGTAGTTGAAAATTCCCCGCCGGGTCTGGTACACCATTTCTCGCCGCCACAATAATAGCCCGCGATAACTGCGTGAAAGTTTTTCCTCTTTTAGCATCCACTACAGCCTTTTGGCGCTTAATATTAGCCCATTTACTATGACCTGCCATAACTTGTAACTATTTCCGCTATCTCCAAAGATTAGGATATACAAGTGAAGTATGAAGTGTGAAGTCTGAAGTCTGAAGTATAGAAATTTAACTTTCATTCTTCAAGAGTTGCTATTCCCTGTTAAATTAATGATTCATCTTCTCCAACGAATTTTGGCACGATTTTTGCGTACTAGTCGCACATTTAGGCGCAGAAAAAAGAAATTGCTGCAATATTTTCAGCAATCACTGTTATTACTGCTCATCGGCATAGTTGCTTTAAGTGGATGTCAAACTCTGCGTTCTAGAGTAGAAGCAGGCAAAATTACTCATATTACTTTATGGCATGGGGTGAATCCACCACCAAATCGAGATGTCTTACAAAAGTTGGTAGATAAATTTAACCAAACCCATAAAGATATTCAAGTCGAATCATTATACATTGGGCAACAGGATCAGCAAGCACCAAAAATTTTGGCTGCTGTTGTTGGCAATGCCCCACCGGATTTATTGTGGTACAACCCAACTATTGCTGGACAATTGGTGGAACTAGGGGCGCTAATTCCTGTAGATGAGATGTTAGCCAATTCCCCAGTCAAAAACGAAATTGACCCAACCTTATATGGGGCAATGGAATACAAAGGCCAGTTATGGTCAGTTCCCTTTGCTACCAATAACCTGGGCATTTTTTACCGTCCAAGTTTATTCAAAGCGGCAGGAATTAAAGAACTTCCGCGCAATTGGCAAGAATTTCGCCAAGTTGCCCAAAAATTAACCCGTGATTTTAACAATGATGGGCAAATAGACCAGTATGGAATGTTTCTGCCCTTGGGTAAAGGTGAATTTACAGTTTTTAGTTGGTTGCCATTTATGTGGAGTAGTGGCGGTGAGTTGGTGACTGGTGATGCCCAAAATCCCGCAGGTGTGAGATTAACCGAAAATGCAGGAGCGATCGCAGCTTTACAATTTTGGCGTAACTTAATTACAGACGGTTCCACAATGTTATCTGCCCCAGAACGAGGTTATGAAACAGACCCCTTGTTATCGGGTAAAGTCGCAATGCAAATCAATGGCCCTTGGAATTTAGGTCAATTTCAAGATACTAACGTTGATTTTGGTGTATTTCCCCTGCCAGTGAACCAAAAACCCGCTACAAATATTGGCGGTGAAAACCTCTTCTTATTCAAAACCACGCCAGAACGCCAAAAAGCAACCTTCAAATTTGCGGAATATGCCATGAGTGCTGATTTTCAAACAGAATTAGCCCTCGGAACAGGTTATTTACCAATTAACTTAAAATCCCGCCAAAGCGCCAAATATCAAGAATTTATCGATAAAATACCACAATTACAAGTCTTTTTAGCACAGGCAGAGTATGGCCGGAGTCGCCCGATTTTTCCTGGTTACAATCGCATTTCCGATAGTATCGGACGGGCAGTAGAAGCTGTGTTACTGGGTAAACTTTCGCCAACAGAAGCACTCCAAACTAGTCAGCAACGGCTAGATTTAATCTTTAAATAACTCCAAAATCACCATAATCAAGGGAAAAATCTGAGCAGTGACATCTTCCGCTCAGATTTTGTTGGTGCTGTTCTGTGTCACTATTAACTTCAGCCATATTCACCAACTTTACGCAAATTCTAAAAAAATAATCTGTAAATTTACTCAACTGACTCGGCTGGGAGGGGGAAGTAGGGAGTAGGGGAGTCGGAAAGAGTATTTTTTGGGTGTACTGTGATTTTTATCCAAATTAAATGTAGGACTCATATTTGATTTGGGAAAAAAATCAGTACACCCAGATCAGGCTTCTTTCCTACTCCCTACTCCCCATTCCCTACTCCCTACCTACACAATTAGATTCAGGAATCAAACCATATTCCTATATGAGTCCTCTGCACCCTTACCCAATTGTCCACAGACAACCTCTGTGCATATTTATATTGACGTTATTCCTATAAATAAATTATGATTTTAGATTGTCTGTCTTATTCCTGCTCGGATCAGGTAGACACACCACAAAGGCTAACCACAGCGATTCATCAAGTTTTGATATATCGCCTTCTCTACAAGAGATTTTTGTTAGCTACCTGTACGGCAACTCCAAGGACAATTTAATGACCTACGCGATTATTGAAACTGGTGGTAAACAACTTAAAGTTGAGCCTGGTCGTTTTTACGACATTGAACTGCTAACTGCCCAACCAGACGAAAAAGTTACAATAAATTCTGTACTACTAGTACAACATGACGGTGGACTCAGCATCGGTCAGCCTCTAGTATCTGGGGCAACTGTAGAAGGAACTGTATTGCGCCATTTCCGAGGACGCAAAGTCATAGTCTACAAAATGAAGCCGAAGAAGAAAACCCGCAAAAAACGTGGTCATCGCCAAGAAATTACCAGACTGTTGATTAACTCCATTACTCTCGATGGTCAGGTATTTACAGCATCGGAAGCGGCGGCTGTAGCTGATGATTCCTCTGCGGAAACCACTGCTGAATCATAGAAAAATAAGCATAACAAGGAAATTATGGCTCATAAGAAAGGAACAGGTAGTACACGCAACGGCCGTGATTCTAATGCCCAGCGTCTAGGTGTCAAACGCTTTGGTGGTCAAGTTGTACGTGCAGGTAATATTCTTGTACGTCAACGTGGCACAAAATTTCACCCCGGTAACAATGTAGGTATCGGTAGCGATGACACTTTGTTTGCCTTAATTGATGGCGTTGTCACCTTTGAAAGAAAAGGCAAATCTCGCAAGAAAGTCAGCATTTATCCAGTTGCTGCACCCACTGAAGCCGTAGCCAGCTAGACGCTTGGTTATGTGATTAATTAGCCAGAATGGTTGATAACAAATGAGGGTTGGTCACTTCCACCCTCATTTATTTATCAATGAAGGCAGGAGTTAGGAGGTTATACACCGCACCAAATTTTTAATTTGGTGGCTATTATTCAGGAGGAGTCTGAATCCTATAGCTGAATAAAAACCTCCTGCCTTCTGCCTCCTTTAACGCATAGATGTGTATATAGCAAATTCTTCGTGGAGAATTGCACCGCAAGCTATACCTACTAATGAAAATAAGGATGTAATTAAAAAGGCTGATCTACCATTAAATCCGGCTGTGTAAAAATCAATTTTTGCTAAAATTGCCGCCGCAATAATCAGTAAGGTATCGAGAAAGAGGCGAAACCAAGCAACCATCAGGAAAAATAAAAATGCCCCAAACACGGCAATAAAAAAAGTTTTGATACTCGACTCAAAAAATACACTAGAGTAATTAGCCATTGCTAAAAAGGGAATAGCTAAACTTGATAGTAAAACTAATATCCCAACTACGATGACTATCCAAAGAGACAAAGGCATGTGTGCTTCTGATAACACCCAGCCCAGGGTACTATAACTAATCAGTACTAATAATAGTGATGTCCAGGGAAGGTTTTTGAAAATAGACATAAGTTGCTCTCATGATGAATAAGTAAAGTGATACTTTAAATAAATTTTCCATGACTAAAAACTTCAACTGATGCAGCAGATTACCAGTCAGTAAACTATACAGGTTGAGTCATTAAAGCTAGATAGAAACCATATTCTGATTTCTGATGTATCATAATCAACTACTTGGTTTTGATATGGGTGCATCAGTGGGTAAAGCGCAAAAGCCTTGACTCTAATCTCCTGCGGTGTTGCTCATGTGTCTTTTAGCCGACATGACCATAGTTGTAGGAGTTGTGATGCTGGCGGTAGTAAAGGCGATCGCTTTCTTCCAGAAAGCTGGGTTAGTTTGAGTATATTTCGACGAGAATGACTTAGACTATATGTTTATCATCCTATTTTTGCCAAACGTAATCAATAGTCCGTCCGCAAATTCTCTAAATTTCCCAATAATTACGGTACAAACTAGTTAAATATTTTCGTAAACATTTGTAAACTGTTAGCAGCAGAGTAGCAAAGTATCACATCTGATTAAGGAATTGTCATGAAACAACTTGTTGTCGTTGAGCGTGTAAGCCTCATCGGTCATATTGTGTCAATGGTGTTTGGGTTGGTAGGGATATTATTGGTTGTACCCAATGCCGAACTCATTTTGAACTTGTCTGAATTTGGACAGACTGCCATGCAGTGGAGTATGGCTGGTGGTGGTGTAGTTTATATGATTTTGGGTGCAGCAGCCGTATTGTTGTATGCCTCGCGGACATTGGGTGTGGGTCGTGCTGTGGCATTTCTGCTGCCTGCTGTATTAATTTCTTTAACTAGTGAATTATTAGGAACCAGTACAGGCTTTCCTTTTGGTCACTATCAATATTTAAGCGGCTTGGGATATAAAATTGCTGGTTTAGTTCCCTTTACAATTCCCTTATCGTGGTTTTATTTAGGCTGTGTATCTTACTTGTTAGCTCGTGCTGGCTTAGAAGTAGATACAAAACCAAGCTTGTGGCGGCATATTAGCGCAATTGGCTTGGGTTCTTTGCTGCTAACCTCCTGGGATTTTGTGCTAGACCCAGCCATGAGTCAAACTACCCTACCCTTCTGGTATTGGCAACAACCAGGCGCTTTCTTTGGAATGCCTTATCAAAACTTTGCTGGTTGGTTAGGTACTGGTGCAGTATTCATGACAGTAGCAGCATTGTTGTGGAAAAATCAGCCAATTAAATTTGAGCGATCGCAACTAAATCTACCTTTAGTAGTCTACTTAAGTAACTTTGGTTTTGCTACCATGATGAGCTTGGCTGCTGGTTTCTCTATTCCCGTATTGCTGGGTTTAGTTTTAGGTGTTACCCCCGCGATTATCTTGTGGTGGAAAGCATCCGCAGCAAATAATCAAGTTACCCTTGAACCAGCAACTAAAGAAGTTTCTGTAGCCAGCATCGAAGTTGCTTTGAAGTAGTAAACACTTGGCAACAGGCGGGGATAAAGGGGAAATTCCTCTCATTACCCCATCCTCAATCATTGACGAACAACTAGATCCCCGACTTCCTCAAGAAATCGGGGATCTAAAACTGATTAAGCATAGTTCTTGAGGATAAACATATTCTAGTTAATTTACTTAAAACCTAAAAATTACCGTCTTTGAGCATATTTAAGAGATTCATAGCTGAAAGTACAGATATTGTGGGAACCGTTCAATTATTATGGTCTATGATTGGCTTACTCCTAACAATGGGTGGCACATTTTTGGAAGCATATAGTATCACCTGGCCTTGGAGTTGGACTCAACATGGAATTCAAACCTTTTCTTTAGGTGTTAGCTTTCAAATTGGTGCCGTCTTACTAGTAGGTTGTTTGGGAGGGCAGAATGCTGGGGCGCTCTCACAAATTGCGTACTTAGTTATGGGATTAACTTTATTGCCTGTATTCTCCGAAGGTGGAGGTCTAGGTTATGTCAGACTGTCCCAGTTTGGCTATCTTTTAGGCTTTATTCCTGGAGCGTGGATTTGTGGATTTTTGGCGTTTCAAGCCAGGCCAAAACTAGAATCTTTGGCATTTAGTTGTATTTGTGGCTTGTTAACCATTCACTTGTGCGGTATTACTTATTTGACCATGAGTTACTTTTTTCAGTGGCAAGGTACAGAAAATCTCTCCTTAATCCAAGCAATTCTGAAATACTCTTGGTTTACAGTACCAGGACAATTAGCTGTAGTTTGTGCTGTTACCTCAATCGCTTATTTATTACGCCATTTAATGTTTTATTAGTTATTAGTCCATTGTCATTTGTCCTTTGTCAAAAGCTAATGACTAATGACCAATGACTAATGACGCTGAATTAACTCACTATGAATTTAAAAAATCGCCTGTTTTGGATTGCTGCCTTTATCGCTTTTTTCTTAGATCAACTGACTAAATATTGGGTTGTCCAAACCTTTAAATTAGGAGATACATTACCACTCATCCCAGGGGTATTTCACTTTACTTATGTGACTAACACTGGCGCAGCTTTTAGCCTATTCAGTGGCAAGGTGGAGTGGTTACGCTGGTTATCTTTAGGAGTCAGTTTAGTATTAATCGCCTTGGGTTTGTTCGGCTCAATGCTCAGTCGTTGGGATCAGTTGGGTTATGGTTTAATTTTAGGCGGGGCGATGGGTAATGGTATCGATCGCTTTGTTTTAGGCTATGTAGTAGATTTTCTAGATTTACGGTTGATTAATTTTGCTGTATTTAATATTGCCGATTCTTTTATCAGTATAGGTATTGTTTGTTTACTGATAGCCTCGTTTCAAAAAACACCCACTCCCCCCCGGAGAAGGTGATTTTAATTTCTAGCAAAAGACCGCAGGGGAGTAGGGGAGAGCTTGGTGTTATTGACCATTAACCAATGACGAATGACAAATGACCAATGACTCTACTCAACCATGCTGTAAAAATTCTACTTTGGGTAACAGGGGGTCAGTAACAATCGCTACTCCAAGAAAACCCCAGCGTTTGAGCAAGCTGCTGAGTTGGCTTCCAGGGAGAGACTCTACAGCAAAGCGGTTTGCTACCTCTGCTGCATGAGTATTGAGATAGCTTAAAGCATCAAAACTTTCTCGAAACAGTAATATGTAACCTAACTCTTCCGAGTTGGGACGTGCTGTTAAATAACGACCATCTGTTTTGGAACGCACTAGATAATAAACGTCGGAAAGCATAATGACAAAGGACGAATGACCATTGACTAAATTATTTAAGCATCTAACTTAATTCGAGGATCGGCTGCTTTTAACATTAAATCTGCGAGTAAGTTACCGACATTCAATAGCACCGCACTCATCACCAAACTCGCCATAACTAAGTATTGGTCTTTAGCGATAACCGCCTGTAAGGTTAATCTCCCTAAACCAGGCCAGTTAAAGAACTGTTCCGCGATGAATGCACCGCCTAATAAACTGGCTAACTCAAAACCCAGCAAAGTAATTAGGGGGTTAATAGCGTTACGGAGTGCATGAACGTAAATGACGCGATTTTCTGGCAATCCTTTGGCGCGGGCTGTTTGAATATAATCTTGACGGAGAACATCTAACAATTCCCCACGGGTAATGCGTTGCAAACCAGCAAAACTGGTAACACTCAAGGCAATTGTGGGTAAAATCATGTGCCAGCCGATATCAACAATTTTACCAAACCAGGATAAATCAGCATGATTAATGCTGGTCATACTACCGACGGGAAATAAAGGCGAGGTAAATTGGGCAAAGATTAATAAAAATAGTGCCGTGATAAAGCTGGGAAAGCCTTGTCCGGCATAACTAATGACTTGTAAGATGCGGTCTGTTGGGCGATTTTGCTTCACAGCTGCAACAATGCCGAGAGGAATAGCGATCGCCCATGTCACAATTAAAGAAGCGATCGCTAATAATAAGGTTGCCGGTACACGTTCCCACAACAGCGAAGCTACAGAACGCTGATAGACAAAACTTGTACCAAAATCCCCTCTCGTAAATATCCGCCACAACCACAAGAAATATTGCTCAGGCCAAGACTTATCTAACCCAAACTGTCTTCTAATTTCCTCAATTCGTTCTGGGGAAATTTTGGGATTTTGTCGCAGAGTATCTACATAATCTCCTGGAGACAATTTGATGATGAAAAACGACAGCGCCGATGCCAAAAGTAAGGTAAACAACGCTTGTAATACCCGTTTCATCACATAAATAAAAGTTTCACTCGTAATTAGCCGAATTAGCCAATCTCGACTGGTCTCCAAGGAAATTTTTGTAGCTGTCATTTTTATTTTGTCCTCTGTCCTCTGTCCTCTGTCCTTTGTTCTTTGCCATTAGTCAAATGACTAATGACCAATGAACGCCAGTGAGGGAGTCGGCGAAGCCGACGACAGTCGCTTTAAGTCGGGAAACCCGCCCATCGCGCTGTCTCCCCAAAGCACTGGCTCCTAATGACCATTGACTAATATTCAATTAACGAGATAATCGGCAAATTGGGGAGATTATTCCGCCCTTGTAAATCCCGTAGCTCGATAATAAACCCAAAACCTACGAGTTCACACTCAAGCTTTTGAACTAACTTGGCTGTTGCACTGGCTGTACCACCTGTAGCAATTAAATCATCCACAATTAAAACGCGGCTCCCTGGATGCAACGCGTCTTGGTGCATTTCCAAACAGTCAGTACCGTACTCTAGTTCATATTCAATGGAGTGAACGGCGGCGGGTAACTTGCCTTTTTTGCGGACGGGAATAAACCCAGCCCCTAATTTATAAGCTAGGGGAGCGCCAAAAATAAATCCCCGTGACTCCATCCCAATCACATAATCTGCTTGAAATCCCGCTTCATTGCATTTTTCTGTGAAAAAGTCAATAGTGTATCGCAATCCGTCGCGATCGCGCAGTAAAGTAGTAATATCTCGAAATAAAATACCGGGCTTGGGATAATCGGGAATTTCACGAATTAGAGATTTTAAGTCCATAAACAGTTAGGGAATAGGGAGTAGAGAGTGGGGAGTAGGATTGGTCATGAATCAAGGCTAAAACCTGAAATTTCAGACTTTAAAGTTCATACTTGAGACTTTTCTCTTGCCAATTCCCATTCCCAGAAAAATCGTACACTATAATGTCATACGCTAGATTTGAGGCTCTAGTATCATCATCCATTGACGATAGTGAGAATCTACACCAAGCTTAAATTATGGAATGGTACTCAATACAAGAAGGTAAACTGATGCTGTAAAAAGGGAAATTTAAGTATATGAGAGCTTTGGAGTAGAACAAGTTAAGTCATGTATACGTCAGGTATTATGGCTACTGCCACAGGTTTAATGTTATTTTTTGGCTACTTATCTTAAATTTAGTTGTACTAGTGTATCTAGTCTGTTGGAAGCGCACAAGGTAATTTATAGAATGAATGTCTCCGCGAGCTTAACGCCGTTCAACAGTCCCGCACCTGCATCAACGCCTATGATTCTGGATACGTTACCAGATCCGGCGATCGCAGGACAAGGATGTCCGCCCAGAACTCGGCTACAAATCGACCTCATCTTATTGGCCATTGAAGCTTTAGAACTCGGTGGTTCCGAAGCAATTTTGGCCTTTGCAGAAGAGTTGGATTTAAAAGATATTATTAAAAATCGGGTAAATTTATGGCGGATGCGTAGCTCTAACCCCATGCGCCGCGCTAATATCCGCAGACCCTTAACAATTATAGAAGCCAAGGCTTTAGTAGTTATTGCTTGCTACATTGCACGGCGGTTAACCGTGGTCATCCGTCAGATGCTGATGATATATCAGCAAATGAATGAAAAACAAATCCCCCTGGAACAAAACTTGCGTTTATCTAATTACCTAGAACGCTTTCGAGTGCATTTTAAAAGCAGAATGAATGCGCGGCGCTCTGGGGTACTAGCATTAACATCTGATGAAAAATTAGATGAGTTAGCCATTAATTTGTTAGAAAAACTTCTATTTTGTACTGGTACGGCCGGAATGCAGCGATTCTGGATTAGTCTTTTTGATGGGGAAGTGGAATGAACATTCAACGGAAATACAGTTTACCTAACTGTACGTTGCTTTTAGAGGGTTTAAGCGATGCTTCCAGGGCAGCACATTTACAAGAACTCCGCCCAGAATTATCGATATTGGTCAATGTAGAATGCTATATATCTGGTTATAAGCAGCCTCTAGTGGGAGGTCGAGAATTTTTTGAAAGTTTGGTGAGGGCTGTGAGTGCTTATGGACAAGAATTTTTAAGCAATATCCCCAACCCCCAAGCCCATAACCAAGACTCAGAATTAGTAGAACTGCAAAAAATTGACCATAACCGTCATCGGCTAATTGTACATTCTGAAAGCAGTACTGAAGCTTTGGGTTCTCAGGCAAATAAATCACCGATTCAAATTGATATGAATACGGTGCAGTTGTTTGATTTAGTAGAAGCAGTAGATCAATTTTTTGCCGATACCCAAACCCTACCGGAGTTAGCCCTAGAATTACAACCAATACCCCGACGCTACAGTGGTGCTAGTGAACTTGTCGTCAAGCAAGCACTACCAGCCAGTATTGGAGTTGCGAGTGTAGCTGTTGCGGCGGTTGCTTTTAGTTTGATTCCACCCCCCCAAGTCCGCACACCAGAAACCCAAAGCAGCGCCACTCCCACACCAACGACAACTGCTGTTCCTACCCCCACCGCAGCAACAACTCCCGTAGCCAGCGCCACACCGACAGCGACACCCAGCGCCACTCCAACTACAGCCGCCACCGCACCCCCAACCACCGATTTAGAAGCCTTATTAAATACAACAGCCGAAATTACTGACCCATCTCAACTAAGGGCTTTAAATCGTCAGGTGTGGAATCAAATTGACCCGGCTTGGAGCGATCGCTCGACAGTCAAGGAAGATTTAGTCTATCGTGTTGGTGTAGCTGGTGATGGTGCGATCGTTGGTTATAAGGCAGTAAATCAAGGGTCAAATGAAGGCGTTAATTTCACTCCATTACCTAAACTGCTTTACAACCCGGCAAAACGTTCGGCAATTAATAATGAACCCATAGCCCAATTTAAAGTAGTGTTTACTAGCAAAGGGGTGTTAGAAGTTAGTCCTTGGCGCGGTTATGCTGGTACACCACAGGTAGTAGGGCAGAAAATTACAGATGCTAACACCGTTAAAGAATTAAACGAAAAGCTATACAACACAATTCGCCAAAATTGGAAAGGTACTCCCAGCTACACCAAAGATTTACGCTATCGAGTCGCCATCAATAAAGATGGCATCATCACTGATTATGAACCATTAAATCAAGTTGCCTTTGATCATTTCCGTGAAACACCATTGCCAAATATGTTTCAATCTGTTTATGGTTCCAATGGCGCAGCACCAAACAACCAAGAACCTCTGGCTCATTTCCAAGTAGTGTTTAATCCTAATGGCAAACTGGAAGTTACTCCTTGGAAGGGGTATCAGTGATAGGTGAGAGTTGATAGAAAAAATGAATGTAGGTTGGGTGGAACGAATATCCCACTCCCTACTCCCTACTCTCACCCTAAATTACTATCTTTGACTGCAACTAGGGATCAATTTCTACATTTTGTCCCTTGGGGAGTAGCATCAGGATAAAAAGTCACAATTGCTTTGTTTTTTCTGACAAAAACAGTAGGAAAGGTTGTACCTGTTTCTGAGTCACGAACATTATAAATACAAGCCCCTTCTTGATTTCCTTGTAATTTAAATGCTCTAGTGGCATCAATTAACATTTCTTCGGCATTGCTGAGATAACTATAGCCCTTAATTACATCTGTAACGGTTCTGTTATTTTGTTTAATCACTACTCCCAAGGTATAGATAACACCTGGAACAACTTCTTCCCGCCTTTGATTATTGGGTAATCTGCCAGCCATACCTGAGTTTTGGAGTTGCAAATATCTGCCAGCAAAATGTAACCCACCAATATCATTGGCGTTATAGATTTCACCACAAAAAATATGTTCAAATCCTTTATTCTTAAACCAAACATTAGTTAAATCTTCAAGAAATTGGTTTTGACTGCGGCGACCAGAACGGATTTCGCCACCACTAGCTTGTTGAATTTTTCGCAATACATTGGGATAAGATAATAGTAATTGTTTAAACTGATTGGGTTGGACTCTTGTACCAATCGCACCACAAGTTTTCAGAACCGAACCATCAAAAGCATTGAGTATAGGCGGTTTTGGCGAAATATCTAACTGCTGTCCTCTGGGAAATCCAACTGGAACTGGGTTATTAATATCATCAAAAAATGGCAAAAGTGCGGGAGTTGGAGACTGGGACAGGGCAGAATTTTGCACTCCGAATATGCAAGTTATTGCCAGTAAAGTTAATTTACTAATTATCAGGCGTGGTGGTTTCATATATTTAATGATTTGCTAATTCTGATAATTTATTGAGTACAGCTTGAGCATGACCTTTAGCTTTGACATTCGGCCAAGCATAAGCAATGATTTTATCTGGGGAAATGAGGAAAGTTGAGCGCACAATTCCCATATATTCTTTACCCATAAACTTTTTTAATCGCCACGCACCATAAGAATCTGCTAATTGGTGTTCTGGGTCACTCAACAAGGTAATTGACAAGTTATGTTTGTTGATAAACTTACAATGAGATTTAATAGAATCTGGGCTAACGCCGATAATTTTAGCTCCCAATTTGCTAAATTCTGAATTTAATTGGGTAAAGTCTTGGGCTTCTGTGGTGCAACCAGGGGTGTCATCTTTAGGATAAAAATAAAGGACAACCCATTGACCACTAAAATCATCTAAGCTGACTAAATTATCATTTTGGTCTGGTGTAGTAAAAATAGGGGCAGGTTGTCCAGCTTGGGGAATGTTGCTCATGGTATGACTAAAATCTTCACGTTATTGATTATGCCTGTTATGAATTTTTTTGCAATTATATTTAATGTAGATTGACTTACATATTGATTGCAATTTACTTACTTCATAAAAAATGGTTGCTACAGCGATCGCATTACTTGTGCATAATTGAATTGTAATTGCACCAGACATTTCCCTCACGCCAATGCTGAAGCCTGGGGTTTGGCAAAAATCATGCGTCCGGCAAAGGTTTGTAAGGCGCTGCTTCTACTGCTGCTGGTGCTGGTATGGGCGGTGGTGACTTCGATTACTAATACTCTTTAGTCACATATAGCATTTACCAGTCTGCTGAGGTACAAATTTATCTGCATCCATCTGCGTAGCCTGCGGCAAGCCGCCTCCACAAAGGAAGCATCTGTTTTTTGTCAATTTCTATATTTTCAGTTAAATTCTAGCTGCTAACATAGAATTTAATTGCCTTATTTTGAGGGTTTTTCAATATGACTTTGATTAATTATCAATCTAACTTTCAGAAATTAACCGAAATTGTCACAATATTAATTGATAATAATCCTATTTATCAAGAAAACTTAGATAAACGAGAAATGATTGAACTAATTAATCGTACTTTTGACCCAAGCTCTGTTCCAGATATTAATAGTATTTCTGAAGAAGAATTAACAAAACGGGTAAAAAGTATTTTATCTTTACATTTAGTTTCAGGAATGCTCAATGATTTTACACCAGAGCAAATGCAACTTTTTGATGAAGCTGTAAAACGAGGATAGATGGGTTATTTATTAGATACTAATATTGTTTCAGCATCACTAAAACAAAACATTCAAATAGCATTAAGAATTATAGGTTTATGAACTATATCAATGGGGGAATGGTGCATGGATAGAGGAAGAAGTATATGGACGCTTTTTTGAAAATGATGTGTTTCTCTCATTAGAAACATCATTGGCAACATATTATGAAATGACAACAATAAATGAAGACACTGATGAGTGTAATTTGATTATTAAACAAAATTGGAATTCTCTCTGGTTCCCAATTTTAAAAGAACTTGATGTCGAGGTTATTATGTTGTTCTTATTCACGAAAACCAAGAAGATAAAACACCAGTAATAAGAGTTGATTTTGAGGAAATTGGCGATGATCCTTACATAATATATCCAACGTTAACTAATATGATACTTGCAGAGGCAGAATGTTATACTTTAGGGATTTACTCGAAATGTACTTATGAAGAAGAAGAATATATTCGGCAGAAATATCAAGAAATACCTATGAAAGTTTGGCGTAATTAAAAGCAAGAGTTTTTAGATAAAATAAATAGTATTGTTGATTTAAAAATAAACATTTTCATGAGTTCTGGTGATGTTCAAATATATTTAATGGTCTTTTTAGATTTTCTTTTATTCAATTTAATAACATATTGAAATATGGCAAAATCCCTCTATGAAGGTTATGGCGATGAAACTCCTAAAAAGTTCGTGCGTGAAAAGTTTGGCGATACTAATGTTTACGCCCAGAATGCTAAATCCCTTTTAACAAAAGCAACTGGTTTTATTGCTGCTTATGATTTTACTCTGAATCCTTATCGTGGTTGTCAGTATGGTTGTAGCTATTGCTATGCTGCTGCGTTCAGCCCTAATACTAAAATGCGCCAAGATTGGGGTAAATGGGTAATTTTTAAAGAAAATGCTGTAAAAGTTTTAGAAAAAGAATTAGAAAGCTGGTATAACAAACATCCACATCAACCACCTAAAATTTACATGAGTAGTGTGACAGATCCTTATCAACCACTGGAATCTAAACATCAGTTAACCCGTAGTTTATTAGAAGTAATGTTGGAATATCGTCCGACTTTAGTAATCCAAACTCGCAGTCCAATTATTACTAGAGATATTGATTATTTACAAAGGTTCCAGCATTTGCGAATTAATATGAGTATTCCTACGGGTAGTGAAGCTGTGCGAAGAGATTTTGAACCTCGTTCTCCTAGTATTAAAGCGAGACTAAACGCTATCGTTAAAATCAAACAAGGTATTGATAGTTTTAAAGGATTTATTCCTAAATTTTCTATTACTATTACGCCTCTACTTCCAACACTCACAACTGATGAAGATGCGTTTATTCAGAAATTAGCTATTGCAGATAGAGTTGTCATCCAAGATTTTCATCCTAATAATCATCGTTCTCTTGTAGCGGGAACCCGTCAAGAAGCTGAAAATATTAAACAACGGTATTCTTGGTGGTATGATTCTGAACAATTGAGTTATCAGAGATTTAAACAAAAGTTATTGTCTCAACTTCCAGGTGTGGAAATAAAAGAAGGTAAGGACGGTTTTGGTTATGAATAAATTGATTATTAATTGGTGGAGAAGTCAGCAGTTTAAATTAGCATTGCATCGTGGCGACAACCGAAGTGCTTTGCAAATTTTACAAAAAATTCAAAAATCAGGAGCCAAATTTTCTACCTTAGAAAAAATATTTAGAGAAAAAATTCAATTTGAACGAGATTTAGAAGAACATAAACGTGAAATCACAAATTTACGCAAACAAATAGTAGAGAAATCAAAATTAAATTTATTTTTACATCCCAATCCCGAATTCATTAAGTATTTATCCACAAGTTTTAAACTAATACAACATGATGACTATAAACTGCAAGCTACTGGAATTGATGAGGGTATATTTGAAGATTTTGAGGCTAGACTTGTAGAATATATCCAGGAAGAATTGAATAAAATTCCTGAACAAAAATTACTGATTAAGTTAGAAGATGCTGTGGAGGATATTAGCAGCTTAAAAGTTGGACAAGAGCCAGATTACCGTTTTAGTCTGACTCCTCATGTCTACTTTATGAAATATTTTTTAGAAAATGTCTACTGTCTTTATTTAGCTTGGTCGCTTATTTACCAAAATGGGTTACTTCCAACTAAATTTAATATACTTGATATTGCTGCTGGGCCGGGAACTACAGCTTATGGATTAGCTTTATTTCTCCAAAGTTGTAGCAGCTTTGTTGATATTCCTCAAATGCACGTATCTTACTATTCTTTAGAAAAACAAGATGCTTTTCAGTATCGAGGGCTTCAGTTTTGGCGTAAATATATAGAGTCTCGTAAAACACCTGTAAATAACTTCTTTCGGTTTGTTACTACTGATATCTTTGCCTGGGATGTTAAATCAAGTAATATACCTAAAAAATTTTTTGATTTTATAGTAATTTCTCATTGCTTCTTTACAGATAGCTCTAAAAGAATCCAATCTAATAATATATATAAAGAAATCTTTGCTAATAGTCTAAATAATCAAGGTTATGTACTTCTAATTATCCAAGATAAAAAATTATTCAAAGCTTATAATGCTGATCAAACTGAAGATAAAGAAAAAGAGATAAACATAGTTTCTAAATTTATAGAAGAACTCGGTTTACATTTAGTATGGTATAAATATTTAACTTCAACAAGTTTAAGAAAACCTCTTGCTAATTCTGAATTTGGCAAATTTGCTAAAGATAATTTACCCAAACAAATATACATGAATCAGTTGCTTAAAAAGTATTGTAATCAAAATTATGAATCACACTATACGTTAGATGATTATGTAATATTAGCCAAAAAATAAATAGTGTTTTGGCTGATTTTTAGTTTAAAATATTTGATACGTCAATTATTTTACAGCGAGAGAGTTAGTAGTTTATCTGCTGAACAATTGGAAGAATTAGGAGAGGCGTTATTAGATTTTTCGGAAGTGGCTGATTTGGAAGTTTGGTTGAATCAGCAAAATTATGCTTCATCAATATATAAAAGCAGCCACTTTTTGAAGGTGGCTATTTTTTATTGTAACCGCAGAGGCTCAGAGGACACAGAGTAGAAAGTAAAGTTACACTTAAAGCTAATTTTGCTACAAGTGTTTACTTTTTATGTCAGAGTTAACAGATGCTTTAGATAGAATTTTCAATTGGTTACATCAGCATAAACCATTATACGCATCTGCTCTACAATCTGGGCTTTCTTATGGGGAGATTGAAGAGAAAGTCAAAGATTTACCATTTCGCTTAACCAGAGAAGTTTATGAACTTTATCAATGGCATAATGGCATGATTGATGAAGATAGTAGTTTTTTCTATGATTACAGATTTCTGCCATTAGAAGAAGCTCTGGAAGTACGGAATATAGTATCAGACAATTATGGGTTTATATTGCCTTTTGGCTGGTTTCCTATATTTGAATTTGAAAATGATGGTTTTGCTATTGTTGGTGCTGAAGAAATTACAAAAAACTCACCAATACTCAATTACACTTTAAGGGATGAGATACGGTATAGCAGTTTAACTAACATGATGCAGTGTATAGCTGAATGTTATGAAACTGGTGCTTATTATATAGATGAAAGTAGTGATTTTCAAAAATATGCTATTTTGGAAAATTCTATCTTGCACAAGTATGAACCAGAATTATACTATATCGGCGAAGCTAGATTTGAGGTGATTCATGTTCCTGATGGTTCTCAGGTAATAACGAAGTATCGCCCGGATAATCAAATCTTAGAAACTAGTGTTATGGGCAATAAAGGTAATATAAAAGAATCAACTTGTTATTTTCAGGGCAGAGTTATTGAACATAAAATATCAAGTTATGAAGTTGGGGGTTTTTATAGTTATCGTTGTGATGAATATTGGTTGAATGATTATGTAAAAGATGAAAGATTTGAAGTTGAGTATCAATATAAATGTGTAATGACTAAAATAGAGAAAAGATACGTAAATGGTATTTTAAAACAGGAGATTATTCATCCAGATAAACCACGCGATCGCACTCTTCTTATCTTTACTTTAATTTTCACATTATTGATTTTGCCTATTATTAATTTCTTCGCAATTATGCTTACTTCACATGACAAGATAAAAAAATAATCGGTGCAGGGTTACTACACCGATCGCATTACTTGTGCATGATTTAATTGTGATTGAACCAGACATTTCCCTCACGCTAATGCTGAAGCTTGGGGTTTGGCAAAAATCATGCGTCCGGCGGAGGTTTGTAAGGCGCTGGTGACAACTACCCGCAGTTCACCCCCTACATAACTACTCCCTTCTTCTACGACAACCATTGTGCCGTCATCTAAATAGCCAATACCTTGACTTGGTTCTTTACCTTCTTTGAGAATTTTGAGGTCGAGGTTATCGCCTGGTAAATAAGTCGGACGGACGGCATTAACTAAATCGTTGACGTTCAACACAGGTACTTTCTGCACGCTGGCTACTTTTGACAAGTTGTAGTCGTTGGTTAGTAGTGTTGCGTTGATTTCTTGGGCAAAGCGGACTAATTTCGCGTCTACGGTGGCAATATCATCGTAGTCGATGGGGTTAATTAAAATACGTTCTGGGTAAGCTTCTTTAATGCGGTTAAGAATTTCTAAACCGCGTCTTCCCCGGACTCGCTTTTGGTCTTTACTGGCATCAGCTACTTGCTGCAATTCTTGTAAGACAAATTGTGGCACGATGATTGGCCCTTCTAAAAACCCTGTTTCTAGTAGTGCTTCAATCCGACCATCAATTATGCAGCTAGTATCTAAAACTTTGGTATTGGCAGGTTTTAATGTACCTTCTGCTACCATTGTCTCCACAGTATTCGGATTAATTAATCGCAGTAATCCGCGTCCGTGGGTATCTGCCAAATTCATACCTGTAACAGCTAAAATAATACTACCAACAACTGCTACTAAGGGTTTAATAAAACTAAAATCTGGCGGTATAGGTAGCAAAAATAACGGAGCCAGCATTAAGTTTGCTAGTAGTAAGCCAATGACTAATCCAATGGCACGGGTTAAGATGGCTTCCAGTGGCATTTCCCGGACTTGTGCCTCTAGGCGACGATAAGTCGTCTGAAAACTCAGTCCAACTGCACCGCCAATAATGGCGGCAAAGACGGCAACTGTGAGGCGTAAAGCTTCTAGATTGGTCACTCGATCTAGCGTGCCATCAGGTAGCAGATCGGTGCTGTAGAAACCTATGCCTGCTGCTGCCAAAATGAATGAGAGAATAATAATGGCATCAAGCATGGTTGTGTTGTTTTCCTGCAATTGTTTTACCCGATGAAATCAAAAACATCTGACTTCATCGCTAAGAGACAACAATGAATATTGACTTAGACTAAGGGCGGAAGCAGGGAATATCTGCAAATATTATAACTAAAGAGCTTTATTTTAATATTTTGCATGGTTTTGTTGTGAAACGATAAAAAAACATAAACAAACTTTTTATTTTGGCAATTTGTAATGCTTTGTTAAGTTAAGTAATTATTGCTGACAATGAATCAAAAATTTGCTGTTTCTAGCATGGTCAGTTCTGCTTATGTACATATTCCTTTTTGCAGACGACGGTGCTTTTATTGCGATTTCCCGGTGTTTGTGGTGGGCGATCGCCAACGGGGTGAAACATCGGGTACAATCTCCCATTACGTAGAGGTGTTATGCCAAGAAATTGCCCATACACCTAGTTTTGGTCAATCTTTGCAGACAATTTTCTTTGGTGGTGGTACTCCTTCACTGCTATCAACTCAGCAGTTGGCACAAATACTAGAAGCTTTAGAAGAACGTTTTGGAATTGCGCCCCAAGTTGAAATTTCAATGGAAGTAGATCCAGGTACATTTGATTTGGCGCATATCTCTGGCTATCGGAGTTTGGGTGTAAATCGGGTGAGTTTGGGTGTACAAGCCTTTCAAGAAGAATTGTTAAAAGTAGCTGGGCGATCGCATTCCGTTAAAGATATCTTTGCAGCTGTTGAACTAATTCACAAAGTCGAGATTCCCGAATTTAGTCTAGATTTAATTTCTGGGTTGCCACATCAGTCTTTAGATCAATGGTCGGATTCTTTAGCAAAAGCCGTGGCGACCAACCCGACGCACATATCTATCTATGATTTAACCATTGAACCAGGCACAGCTTTTAATCGCTATTACAAACCAGGGGATAATCCTCTACCAACAGATGAAACTACTGTCAAAATGTACCAGATGGGACAGCAAGTCTTGACTGGTGCAGGTTACGCCCATTATGAAATTTCTAATTATGCCCGTCCTGGACACCAGTGTCAGCATAATCGCGTTTATTGGGAAAACCGCCCTTATTATGGCTTTGGGATGGGCGCAGCTAGTTACACTAACAAAAAACGCTTCACGCGCCCCCGGAAAACTCAGGAATATTATCAATGGGTACAAGCAGGCTGCAAAATTGACTGTGAAATCACTCCAGCAGTCGAGGTATTGTTAGAAACTTTAATGTTGGGGTTGCGCTTGGCTGAAGGTGTGAGTCTTTCCAGCTTACAAGCAGAGTTTGGTAAAGAGAAAATAGGGGAAATTTATCAATGTTTGCAACCTTACCTTGAAAAAGGTTGGGTAAAAGTTACAGAAGGAAGCTTGCAATTGACTGACCCAGAAGGATTTTTATTTTCTAATGTAATTTTGGCTGATTTATTTAATCAGTTGGGTTAATTGTTTTTGTTAAGGTAAGGGATTAGGGAATAGAGGCTAGTTAGGTGATATCTGGAAAGATAATAGCTAATAGTAGAAAATTTCTACTCTCTACTCCCTAATCTCCACTTCCTATCCTTCTAAGTAAGTGTCTTTATAAAATTGCAGACGACCTACGCCGAGAAATTGACCAACGGTTTCTTGTCCAGATGGGAATGCTTTTACGCCAAATAAGTAGACACCATCATTAAAAGGATTACGGTAAGCCCGCAAACCGATTGTTACTGTTTGGTCTGGTGGTACAGGGTTAGCAAAGGTGACGGTGAAATTTTGTTTGTCGTTGCTAACCACCGATTTGAGGGCTAACTTTTCGCCACGGCGATCGCGTGTACCCACAAAAGCAAATGTATCATTGGAATTAAACTCAATCTCTTCTGCGCCTGATATTTGAGTAAAAGTCACCTGTTGCAGAGATTCCCCGGCGGCGGCTGGTACTTTGACGGTAAAGTAGTATGTCGTATCCGACACACTCGTTTCATTGTATGGCGTACTAGCACTGACTAGAGTTGGTGGTTGAGCAAAAGCGATCGCACCACTACCCAAAGTAACTGCATTCGCTGCAAACTGAGGTAAGGAACAGATGCCTACACCAACAAACAGCGTGCTTAAAAGGCTGCTGATGTACTTCATAATTTTATTTTTTGTCTAACTCGTTAACTCATGAAATGGGTTGTCTTACCCATACCTAACCCTCAGCAACTGTCTATAAATTTGCTGAGTGATTTCTGTCTGTTTTCAATGTTTTTTCAGTATAGCAATTATTTTTTTATGTTAGTAATAGCTAAAAATGAGTAGTAATTATTCTAGATTTTCACGGGTTGTATGTCTCATAAGACGATAGTTTTAGGGGTATTCAAATATGTATAATTTAAGGAAATGCCTCTCCATCTGGGGTGTTTTACCTCAGTAAAATTACTTCAATTAACTACTATTGAATTGAGCTCATAAACTATAATTTTTCTTTCCAAAAAACTAAAAAAATCAAGATAATACTAAATTTGTGAACCAAGAGATCCCCGACTTCTTGAAGAAGTCGGGGATCTGAGACTTAATACCAGGACTTACACAGCGATACGCAAAATCTGGGTTTGAAAGGATGGTGAAGGGGTATAGGTAATTAAAACCCTTGCACCCCATACCCTTTCACCCCTACACCCATTCTCCACAAACAACCTGCGTGCATAATCTTTCAGCCTTCTGCCTGATTCCCCTATCTGCCACAGTCAACTTTCTCCATACAATCAGACTGCGACGATACCCAGAAGGTCTTAAAATATTGTTAATTTCTGCTAAACCCCTCGACCTTAAATTTACAAGTATCACCCCGAAATTACTATGGCTATTGGCTACGTCGCGCTTGTACTTCACGCACACCTGCCCTTCGTTCGTCACCCAGAAAGTGACTATGTGCTGGAGGAAGAATGGCTTTATGAAGCCATTACCGAAACATATATTCCTTTACTAAAAGTCTTTGAAGGCTTAAAGCGAGACGGCATCGACTTTAAAATCACTATGAGTATGACACCGCCTTTGGTGTCTATGCTACGTGATCCCCTATTGCAAGAACGCTATGATGCTCACTTAGCCAAATTAGAGGAACTTACAGAACTAGAAATTGAGCATAACGTCAACAATGGGCATATTCGTTATCTCGCGGAACACTACGCCACTGAGTTTAACGAAGCGCGGGAAATGTGGGAACGCTACAACGGTGATTTGGTAACTGCTTTTAAGCAATTCCAAGATAGCAATAACTTAGAAATTATCACTTGTGGCGCTACTCACGGCTACTTGCCATTGATGAAAATGTATCCCCAAGCCGTGTGGGCGCAAATTCAAGTAGCTTGTGAACACTACGAACAAACCTTTGGTCGTCCGCCTAGAGGTATTTGGTTGCCAGAATGCGCTTATTATGAAGGACTGGAGAGGATGCTGGCTGATGCTGGCTTGCGTTACTTCCTCACCGATGGTCATGGTATTCTTTATGCCCGTCCCCGTCCGCGTTTTGGTAGCTACGCGCCGATTTTTACCGAAACAGGGGTAGCAGCGTTTGGTAGAGACCATGAATCTTCACAACAGGTATGGTCTTCTGAGGTGGGCTATCCTGGTGCAGCCGAATATCGAGAATTTTACAAAGATTTGGGCTGGGAGGCAGAATATGAGTATATCAAACCCTATATCATGCCCAATGGTCAGCGCAAAAATACGGGGATTAAATACCATAAAATTACCGGACGCGGTTTAGGTTTATCTGATAAGGCACTGTATGATCCATACTGGGCTAGGGAAAAAGCCGCCGAACATGCTGCCAACTTTATGTATAACCGCGAACGGCAAGCTGAACATCTTTACGGAATTATGCAGCGTCCGCCGATTATTGTTTCGCCCTACGATGCTGAGTTGTTCGGACATTGGTGGTATGAAGGCCCTTGGTTTATTGACTATCTATTCCGTAAGTCATGGTACGACCAAGGTACATATCAAATGACTCACTTGGCAGATTATCTCCGAGCCGAACCCAGCCAGCAAGTTTGCCGTCCTTCTCAGTCGAGTTGGGGTTACAAAGGTTTCCACGAATATTGGTTAAATGAAACAAATGCTTGGATTTATCCCCATCTGCACAAAGCCGCAGAACGGATGATTGAAATCTCGAAGTTGGAACCTGCTGATGAATTGCAATGGCGGGCGCTCAACCAAGCAGCAAGAGAACTGTTATTAGCACAATCTTCTGACTGGGCATTTATTATGCGGACAGGAACAATGGTTCCTTATGCTGTCCGCCGGACGCGATCGCACCTGATGCGTTTTAATAAACTTTATGAAGATGTCAAAATCGGTAAAGTTGACAGTGGTTGGCTAGAAAAAATCGAAGTCATGGATAATATCTTCCCCGAAATCAACTATCGCGTTTATCGTCCTTTATAAAGAGTGCTGAGTTGAAAGTGCTGAGTGCTGAGTTAAAAGATATGACATTTACCAAGTGGGAAAATGTTGAGTAATCTTTTACTGATTCAGTACTCAGTACTATAGTGGTTTGTTATCTTTCACCTACCAGAAATTCAAAAAATCATTTGCGGATGAATCAGTTTGTACCCCGCATCTTTGATTTTTTGATTCGATACATTGGCATTATATGGGCGGTTACTCGGTTTTGAACTATCCCATTGCACTGTCGGTAAATTGTGTTTCGCAAATAAAGTATCTAGTAATTCTTGGCTGGTTAAATGTGCATCATCGACCAAATTATAAATACCATTTAAGTGGTGTTGACGGGCAAATTCAATGGCGCTGACAATATCATCTAAATGAATCCAGTTTGTGATATCTTTGCCATTTCCGGGGCGAGTTGTACCAGATGCACGACTAAATATTTTAATCAGTTCTCGATTATTGCCATAAATTCCGCCCAAGCGCAAAATGCAAACGCGCAATTTCTCACTGGTGGCTGAAAGTAAAAGTTTTTCTGTCTCGTGTAGAATTACGCCTGAAGCATTGGTTGGTTCGACTGGGGTATCTTCATCGACTGTAGCACCATTGCGATCGCCATAAACAGAATAACTGCCCGTGTAGATAATTTGGCGAATATTAGGTAGTTTCGGCAAAATTTCCACTAAAGTTCTCGCAGTTTCTAGATAAGTTTCTTCATATAAATTTGCGCCTTTTGCCCCCACACTCAACAAAACTACATCTTGATTTTGCAAAACTGATTGCATTGTGGCTGCGTCGTTTCCTTTAGCAATGACAACTTTTTGCGCTACAGTTTGAAGTTCTGGGATGCGTTCGGGTGTAGTTGTGGTGGCGGTAACAATAAAAGTCATCTTTTGCTGCCAATATTTAGCCACTGCACAACCTACATAACCACAACCAATGATAGCAACATTCATAGATAAATTTTATTTTTTGATAGTATGTTAATTTAAAGCGATACTCTTAATTACAATACCAAATAAGTAAACTAAAAATAAGCTGAAAAAAGGTTACAAGCCATTGAACAGGAAGAAATTACACCTATTCCTGGTGAACAGGTATTGCGATAACTACGTTCTAGTCATTAACTGTTAGAGCTAAGTCGCTCTCTTCTAAAGAGATATCATCATCAGTTGAATGTCTGATTGGTAATACGATCGCAAATGTAGTGCCTTCACCAAACTCAGATTCACAAATTAGTTGACCTTTGTGTTTTTCGACAATAATTTGATAGCTAATTGACAAACCTAAACCTGTTCCCACTCCAATAGGTTTAGTAGTAAAAAATGTTTCAAATATTTTTTGTTGATATTCTGGAGAAATACCAGAACCATTATCAGTAATTTTGATTTCTATCAAATCCGCATTGAGTTGTTGCGTAGAAATAACAATTTCTTGATATTCCTCTTCATTATGGGACTCTTCTAAAGCATCAATAGCATTAGATAAAATATTCATAAATACTTGATATAATGCGCCGCCATAGCCTTGTATATTGGGAATTTCGCCATATTTTTTCACTACATTAATTCTTTTTTTCAGACGATTATTTAAAATCAATAATGTACTTTCTATACAAGAGTGAATATCTACAGCATGAAATTCATTTTCATCTAACCGTGAGAAGTTCTTCAAGCTTAAAACAATTTCTTTAGCTCGGTTAGCTCCCACTTGCATCGATTGTAATAACTTTGGCAAGTCTTGTTTGACAAAATCTAAGTCAATTTCTTCAGCCAACTCATCAAGTTCATCATCTTGAATTTTGGCTTGGTAGGCTTCTAGCAGCATTAACAAATTTTGAAAGTAAGCATTAGTATGCTGAAGATTCCCATAAATAAAGTTGACGGGGTTATTGATTTCGTGGGCGACTCCCGCTAACATCTGTCCAAGGCTCGACATTTTCTCATTTTGAATTAATTGTCGAGATGCTTCAGATTTCTGTTCTGCTAAAAGTTGATTAACTCGTTGAATGAGTTGATTAAGTGAGTTGGCTAACATCCCCACTTCGTCGGCTGTGGTGACTGGTGCTTGTAAATTGAAGTTAGATTCCTGAGTTACCTTCAGCGCAATATCGTGAACGGCTTTGAGTGGACGTGCGATCGCTCGGCTGGTGTAGTGGGCTAGTATAATAGCGATCGCCACCGATGACAGCATACTAATAATAATAATTCTGTCTCGGACTTTTTCTGTAGCTAGTACCGCCACTTCTTTGCGTTGAAAAGTCCCCTCAGAAGTTTCGAGCAATTCTTCCAAAGCATCTGTAGTATCGTGTAATCTAAAATATATCTCACTCTGGGAAAATATTAATAGTTTTTCTTTTATATTGGCTATATTTTCAGCCTGTAAATTAGATGGATAATTTTGATTTAAGATAGCTATTATTTGTTGACTATATACTGTGGGAATATTTTGATAATTTTGTAAGAAGTTTGATATTTTTTTATTAGGATGTTGATTAACGTAATTTGTTAGTTCTGCCCACAGTTTTTGAAGTTCGGCAGAGTGCTGGATAAGATGAATGCGTTCGTCTTGCCAATGTTTTAAATCTGTAAAAACTACGATTTTACCTTGATGAGCTTGTAATTCTAATAAAACAGAGTTAAGACTACGAATTAACTGAATTTCTTGCCACTTTTCTTGTTTTTCGATGATTGCTTGTTGCTGATAATAATCACCTAGCATAAATCCTGCGACTGTTCCAACAACAGCCGCACCTAGAGCTACAGTATAACCCCAAGCAATTTTTTGACTGATACTCAGGTTGTTAACTAAGCCAACAATCCAACTGGGATGATTTGACGATTGAGTTACAGACTCTTTTGTAGAGGAAGTTATAGTCTGATTATCTTTCACAGAAGTATTTTTAGCATTGGTAGAGCGCATATATATTTGTTATCCCCACACAAATGGCTTTAGCCTAACTTAAATCTTTAGTGTCAGCCATACTCAGCTAATTAATGTCAGCCGGAAAAATGCAGGAGATGTAACAAAAGTATTGATTGCTACATTTTCTGTGATAAATCTCAATTTGTAATTCGTTAAAATACGTAATTTTTATCTACAAATTTCAATTTGATGGTGTCGGTTAGCATAAGTTGAGAGATTTCCATTTTAGAGATTTATTCCAAGTTGCAATCAAAGATAGTAATTTGGGCTGGGAGTAGGGAGTAGGGAGTAGAAATACTATTTCTGAAATCCTTGAGAAGACGATGGTCGAGCGCAGCGATGCACTGAGCCTGTCAAAGTGTCGAAACCCGGTAAACTTAAGTTAGGTTTAATTTAGTCCTTCTACTTAGTAACATATCTCTACTCTATTCTCTTACTTTTTTGGCTGTGTTGCTTCTATACATGAAGTGTTGAGAAGAACTAAATTATCTGCTGCAAAAACTGTACAAGAATTGATCAATGTTGCTAAGATAGGCTGAGTCTTATTTAACTTGGCGATCGCCTGTTCTGCTGCTGGCTGATATTGTTGTAACCAAGAATTTTTAGCTATATATTCTGGGACAAATGCTGAACGCTCTAATAGCCAAAAACTTATGTGATATTTTTGAATAAAGTTGTTAATTTGGTTAATATCTTCACTATATTGGGCAGCAATTAAATCAAGCATCCGCCTGTGAAACTGAGCGTAATATTTGGTATGTATTGGTAAAGCATATTCTTTGCCTACTAAAATTTTTCTTTGAGCAAAGATAGGTATATTATCTGCTTCTTCAGATGTAGAGGCTATGACAATATTTTGTGGTTACTTTTGCAAGAAATTATATAATTCTGGAACTTTAGCTTCTACATAAGGGGTTTTAGGAAAAACTTTCAAGCTACTAGGGTAAGAAATCAGCCCTATAAACAAAATTGCTATGGTACTCAAAATTAAATTCTTTCCGCCTCTTTGTCTCAACCATTGCCATACAGCATCTAAAATTAAGGTGATAAAAATTGCGGCGGCTAAAGCAAATACCATCTTAAAAGTATGATGGGTATAGCGGCTAGGCCAGTGCAGTTTAAAAGCAATTAAATGAGCAGTAAAAAACATGATTAAACTAGCTATTACTACCCTTGGTAAGATTTTGATTTTTGTTTGGATTTGCTGAGACAGGGGAAAGTGAGACTTGAATTTGAGGATGATTGGTAATAATAAGCCGAGTAACAATTGTGGAGGTGCAATTAAAGCGAAAAAACCGCTATCTCGACCGTCAAACCAGTAACTAATAATATTATGACTAAAAAAGCTGACTCTGCCTCCATCCCAGTAGTCTGGCATGGTTCTGGCAACAGCAGCAGTAATTACTGGGGCAAATTTTGATGATTGAATAGTATAAGGTAAAATTGTGATGCCGACAACTAGAGTAGCTGCTATAAATAATATAAAAGATTGGCGGTTACGAGAGACAATTATCTGCTTGTTTCGCCAGTCAAATAAGGTTAAAAATACAATTAATAAATCGATAAAAGCTATGATAGGGTAAATTAAAGCTTGCAGGGCGATCGCAATTAATATACCCAACTTAGAAAACCTAATGAAATAATATAAAAACGCCAAAAACAAAGGATAAATAAAATCTCTGGGAGTTCCAGAAAATAAGTCATCATGTAAGCAGAGACTTTGATTTAATAATAATGATGCAATAAATCCCGTCATTGGTATGGGAAATATTTGCAGACAAACTAGAAAGCAATAACTAGTTGTAATTATGCCTAGAAATATCGGGAAAATTTTGCTAAAAAAAACTGGATCGATATTTAAAGCGACAACTATTTTATAAAGCATCCCATATCCAATTGGGGTGATTGATTGAAAATAATCAGCAATTAAATCCTCAGAAAATAAATCTGAGTTAAAGTAACGATATATCCAAGAAATATATTCTCGTGCATCGTCGCTGACTATATATTTACTGCTGAAAGCTTGTCGCACTCCCAGCAGAATATAAATAATAGCAAAAGCTAGACTTAAGCTATACCAAAAAATGACAATCCATCGGGATTGATTTTGATTACTGTTTTGGCTAATGGGTGTTGTGAAAATATTTTGTAATTGTGTAATTAGCACGGAGCAGAACTAGTTAACTATGAGTGTGACCATCGGGCATAATCGCCCCTGCTAAATTAGCACCAATCAACTTCACTAACAAGCGATCGCCAGAACGAATTTTTGCCCCAGTCAAGTCAGCCCCCCGCAAATCAGCACCACTCAAGTCTGCACCAATTAAGTTAGCGTTACGTAAATTGGCTTCTCTGAGATCGGCTAGAAGTAGGTTTGCTCTAAATAAATTGGCTTCTGATAAATTTGCCCCCCGCAAAATTACTTTGTGCATAAAAGTATCGCTGAGGTCTGCACCCGTTAAATTGGCATAACTTAAGTTTCTTCCAGATAAATCTTTGTTACTTAAATTAGCCCGACTGAAATCTTTACCACTCAAATCTGGATTTTGGTTTGGTGTGTGATTGGGAGTTGGTGACGGTCTTTTTGGCTGGGGCGACTGATAGTGTGACGCATTATCATACTTACCATTCGGTTGAGGCGACTGATATGGTGATGCAGCATAATGCTTCCCATTTGGTTGGGGTGATGGATGGGGTGTAGCAGTATGATGCTTACCATTGGTCGAATGACCGTTAAAAGAACGCAATTTATCCCGCGCTTCATTAATGGCTTTGAGCTTTTCTTGAGCTTTTTGTTGCAAGCGGATATTATCTTTGGGAAGGCGGTCAGGATGCCAGACAAAGACTAAATCTTTATAAGCCTGGTTAACTTCGTCAAGTGTTGCACCAGGCTCTAATTCTAATATTCGATAATACCGCTCCAACTCGTTCATAGGATGTTGTTGATAGTCGATTGTCAGACAATTTTAGATTTGAGAATTTAGACTGGTGATTAACCCCACGGATATATTGAGAAAGGATGATGTTGGATTTGCGAATGATTTTACAGATAAATCTGGGGTTTGTACCATCCAGTAATTATGAGTCAGTAGTTATTGTCCCTTTTTATCTGTATCACCGTCATCTTCCTATTTCTCCATTTCGCCACCGATTTATAGCTCTGAAATATGCCGCAACAGGAATTTGATAAACCTCAACAATAATCCACAAAATGATTGATAAATGTGACAAAAAAGTTAATATAGTCCAGATGTATGGTATCCAAGTTAGGGGAGAATCCAGCGATGGGGGAAAATAAAAAGCCACAATGCCAATTAAAGTTGTAGGGAAAAATACAAAAGCGATCGCAGCAAATCCGTAACCCCAACCCAACTCCACACCTTCTAACTGCGCTTCTGTCCAGCTAAAGCCATTCCATCGCCAAACCAAAGGCGGTTGCCGCGAAGGCATTTTGATTTGTTGTTGCTCTATATTCACAGTAAAAATCTCTTGACAAAAATCACAAGCCATAGTCTCCATTAACGGCATTTGTGATATTTTACCGACTCGACAAACTGGACAAGGGTAAGCTTCATGGGTGTCAAAAGATTTGCTGAAGATTTTGGAACTGGGCATAATCAAACTGAGTTTTTCGCAAAAGTATATATGTTGGTGCTAGTTGAATAACCAAGCTGTTTAGGGTTGGCGAGAACGGCTTCGCCTCATTTGAATGTCCTAAAAGCCCTTGTTTCAGTTACCAACTAGCCACAAGCCTCCATTCCCAGAGTTGTAATGAGTCTATCGCTTTTTGATGTCCTGTGGTGCTTGACGTGAGCGATCGCTTTTGTTATCTTGAAGCTCAAGGAAGCTTTATATTCAATTTTGTATCTCATGCCAGCGTATATGTTCAGCAGCAATTACTACTTTTATTTTTGGCGTAAGGCGGTTCACCGGGAGTGAGTCATGTTTCCGATTGGAAACCGCCCGATGAACCGCAGAACTGACTTCTGCGGTTTTTTTGTTTTTAGGAGTATCTGTACAGACAGCACAAATGAAAAAACCAACTGTCACCTGTCACCTATCTTTCTCGAAGTATTGAACATGACGACTAATTTCACAAACTGGTTTTACAGCTTTTACTTTTGGCCTAGAGCAAACTCCGGGTAAATAGCGTCATGCCAATGAGCCAGAACGCGCCCGGAACACTCAGTTTCCGGGCTTTTTTAATTTCAGACTTCAGACTTCATAATTTTCGGAGAATCAAACCATGATTAACGCCAAACTAGCCTCCCAATCTCATCCCAACCACCAAACAATTGTGAAACTTTCCGAGACAGTCGCCTTCGGTGGTGAAGAATTAGTGATTATTGGCGGCCCTTGTACAGTGGAAAGCTTAGAACAAATGGAAACAGTTGCTCAAAAGCTATCATCTGCACCCGTACAAGCCTTACGGGGTGGTGTTTACAAACCCCGCACCTCGCCTTATGCTTTCCAAGGTATGGCTGAAGCAGGATTAGAAGTTTTAGCGAGAGTGCGATCGCTCTACAATATGCCAGTAGTTACAGAAGTTATGGCAATTTCGCAAATTGAAACTGTCGCCGCCTATGCTGATATGCTGCAAATTGGTAGCCGCAACATGCAAAACTTCGACTTACTCAAAGCCTTGGGACAAGTTGACAAACCAATCTTGCTCAAGCGTGGTTTAGCCGCCACCATAGAAGAATTCGTTATGGCTGCTGAATATATCCTCAGTCATGGAAACCCAAATGTCGTGCTGTGCGAACGTGGTATTCGCAGTTTCGACAATTACACCCGCAACGTCTTAGATTTAGGTGCAGTCGCCGCCCTCAAGCAAATCACTCACTTACCTGTGATTGTAGATCCTTCCCATGCCGTCGGTAAACGCGAACTAGTCGCACCTGTCGCCAAAGCGGCTGTAGCTTGTGGCGCAGATGGGTTAATTATTGAGTGTCACCCAGAACCAGAAAAATCCGTTTCCGATGCCCGTCAAGCATTGTCTTTAGAAGATATGGTGAACTTAGTTGATGTTTTAAAGCCCGTAGCAGCAGCCGTTGGGCGCAGAATATCAGAAAACACAGGGGTGGGTTTAAAACCTACCCCTATTTGTTACGCGGCTTAGGATTTTCAACGAACCACAGAGATACAGAGAGAAGTTGCGTGCGCGGGTTCCCCGCGTTGAGCAAACTTCGGGAGGAAGCGGAGAAGTAAGAGTTTAACTCCTAATCCTCTCCACGCCTCTGGTTACTGAGCGACTTGTACCGAGCGTTCGCGTAG
Source organism: Nostoc sp. FACHB-190 (assembly GCF_014696905.1). Taxonomy (NCBI): domain Bacteria; kingdom Bacillati; phylum Cyanobacteriota; class Cyanophyceae; order Nostocales; family Nostocaceae; genus Nostoc; species Nostoc sp. FACHB-190. Next base: position 69,629 of record NZ_JACJQW010000021.1, on the reverse strand, counting down.
CGTCTCCGTCAGGAGAAGTCGAGGTAAGTCGAAGTATGCGCCTCTGGGTGAGATCAATTATTCGTAATTATGCGAGGAAGTCTCAATGGTAAAAACTCCTACTCAACCCATCACGTTAGAGGAATTTCTCAAACTACCAGAAACTAAACCGAGCTTAGAATATATTGACGGTCAAATTATCCAAAAACCAATGCCACAGGGTAAACATAGCGCGATTCAAGGAGAATTTTTCCCTGCTATCAATAATATAGTCAAGCCAAAACGCATTGCTCGTGCCTTTCCTGAATTGCGTTGTACATTTGGCGGACGTTCAATTGTACCTGATATTGTAGTTTTTACTTGGGATAGAATTCCTCGTGATGAAAATGGAGAAATAGCTAATACTTTTGCTCTGGCTCCAGACTGGACAATTGAAATTTTATCTCCTGATCAGAATCAAACGAAAGTCACAAAAAATATTCTTCATTGCTTAAAATATGGAACTCAAATGGGTTGGTTAATTGACCCAGATGAGCAAACTGTCTTTGTTTATCAACCCAAACAAGAAACTACCGTATTTGATGAGCCAGATGCACTTATTTCTGTACCATCTTTTATGAGTGAACTTCAACTTACTGTGAGAGATTTATTTGCTTGGTTATTGTAGGGCGATCGCAATCTTTTGTAGATATGACAAGAACAGCAAGTTTTTCACCTAAATTTCAAATACAACGCCGCGATAAATTTCCGCTATTGGTAAATCAACACCAACAGATTCCAAAGCAATCGAACCCTCTAAACCTTTAAAATCACTCAGCAACCAACCTTGAGTTTGCTTGGTATATTTCTCAACAAAAGGCTCATCCTGTTCAATTAATAAATATTCACTAAAACTAGGAATAGACCGATACATCCGAAACTTATGTTGTCGGTCATAATCTGCGGTACTAGGTGATAATACTTCAACAATTACTGTAGGATTCAATACTTCATCTAAGCGTCCTTCATTTACTTGTGGTTCGCCATCAAAAACCATCACATCTGAATATACACCCCGCCGATATTCAGGAATCCATAGGCGTAAATCGCTGTTAATTGGCTCAAATGAAGTATCGCGCAGCAAAAAGCTAATATAAGTCAAAATGTTTCGACCTATGCGGCTGTGTTTGAGCGTTCCTCCTGGCATTGGGACAATTTCGCCATCTCGATATTCACTGCGTCCTTCGGCTTTTTCTTCAATGGCGCGATATTCATCCAAAGTGTAACGGCGCTTGATTGTGGAAACCATAGTGCATCGTCTCCAGGATAATAAAACTATTTTGTCACAGAACAGTTTGGAATTTTTAAAAGAAATCAGCCATCCACGGCTGGGAACTAGTAAAAATTTCTGTCGCTGCTAATAGTGCTGTTTCTGTCGCATCTAATTTTCCTGCTAATTTTAAAGTATGAGGGTTAAATAAACCCGTATACAAAGAAGCTAATCCTTGAATATCTATCTGTAATTCTCCTTTACCACCTTGCTTAACTTCACCTTTGCCATTAGCAACAGAAAGAATAAATTTATCATTATTAGCCGTTAATAAATCATCTTTAACTGCTAAATGTAATTCGGTTTTTACTCCTAATTTATAACCACGTAATTGTAATGCTTTGTATACATCTACAATCCGCAACATCCAACGATTTTGATGTTGAATTTTGGCGGTTTGTTCTGGTAATACTAATGTCAGAAAATCAATCACCGAACTTTGCCAAGTGACTTTTTTGATTGTAGAACGATGGTTAGCCAAAAAAGACCAGAAAGTTTGTGCCGCAGCATGACTCAAAACTACCCAATCTCGAATTTTAATCACTGTCTGATTTGCCTGAGAATGCTGACTCAAGATAATGTAGCCTTCGGGTTGGTCTTGGTTGCCCATTAAATAACCATAAACAGTTTCTTTTTCTTCTGATTGAGTTAACCTTTGCCAAATACTGGAATGTCGGTCTAAATAACCATGAATTAGTTGTGCCTGTTGTTGATATAGTTGATGTAAGATTTCACAATTCAGGTTTGCAATTGGTTGTAAAGCTAAAGGTGACTTGTGTAAGCGGATATCTTGAGTGGAAATTTCCCAAGTGCAATAGTTACCAGCTTGTTCATATCCGGCTTTGCGGTAAAGTTGTTGTGTCGCGGGATAAAGAACGGAAATGGGGATTTCTTTTGCATAAAGTTCTTGCAGCATATTTTGGATAAGTGCGATCGCAACTCCACCACCGCGATATTCTGGCGCAATTCCCACACCAGCAATCCCCACCATCGGTACAGATTTACCCTCCAACCACATCCCCATCGGTAAAGTCGCTAATCCGCCAGCCACTTTCCCTTCTCGACAAATCACCCGTAAGTTCTCATACCCAATCGATTTCAAGAAACTTTCACTCTCACTAGCAGACGCAACAAAGGCTTGTTCCACAACCAAAGCCAAATGTTTTACGTCTTCCACATTCACAAGGGTCTTGTATTCCAATAAAGGTGTCATCACTTCCACCACAATTAGCAACAAGTTCCTAATATACTACAAAATTAGACAACATAATACAAAAGTGGATATAGCGTAATTGACACCAGGGAAAATAAAAGAGTTTAGGGGATATGAAATTTTCAAACTGATGCTGGAATTTCAATCACAAACTCAGTACCTTGACCGACAACAGAATGACAACTCAACTTTCCATTGTGGATTTCCTCGACAATTTGTCTGGCTATAGCTAAACCTAAACCTGTACCTTGACCCACAGCTTTTGTAGTAAATAAATGGTCAAAGATTTTTTGTTTCACTGCTTCACTCATACCGTTTGCGTTATCAGCAATTGAGATGTGGACATAATTATCTGCAATAAATGTTGTAAGAGTAATTATGTTAGGATTGGTGCTGATTTCCGCAAAACTACGCCCATGATTAGATTCTTCTAAAGCATCAATAGCATTGGCAATAATATTCATAAATACCTGATTTAATTGCCCTGGAAAACATTGAATTTGAGGTAAATTACCGTAGTTAGTGACAACTTCAATTGCTGGACGTTGTTCATTCGCTTTGAGACGATGTTTGAGAATTAATATGGTGCTATCAATGCCTTCATGAATATTAAATGGCACTTTATAGTCTTTATCAGCGCGAGAAAAAGTCCGTAGAGAAGTGCTGATATTTTTTAATCTATCGCAGGCCATGACCATTGCATCCATCATCTTCGGCAAATCTTCCAAGCTATAATCTAAGTCAATTTCTTCAGCATGTGATTGAATTTCATCGCCGGGATTTGGCAGTGCTTCTTGATATAGTTTAATGTGTTTACTCAAATCAGAAATTGTTGGTTGAGCTTGTAAGAGAGTAGCTGAAATAAAACCCAAAGGATTGTTCATTTCATGGGCAACGCCAGCGACTAAATTACCCAATGCAGACATTTTTTCACTTTGGACAATTTGTAATTGTGCTTGTTGTAAATCTCGTAAAGCTTTTTCTAATTCTTGAGATTTTTGCCTAACAGCAGCTTCGGCTTGTTTACGTTCAGTGATATCTAATACCAAGCCATCCCAAATAATTGTTCCATCATCTTGTTTGATAGGACGAGAGACAGCTTGAATCCATTTTAATTTACCAGAAGACGTAATAATTCTACCTTGATATTGCCAAGGCTGTAAGGTTTGTGCAGAGATGGCTACAGACTCATAAAAATAATTTATTTCCTCTGGATGGATCAAAGAAATTAAGTTATTAGCATCTGCTACTGCTGCCTCTGGTAAAACTTCATAAATTCCATAGCATCCAGAACTTACATAGTTAAATGAAGTGATACCATCTACAGAAAGCTGGAATTGATAAATCATCCCTGGTAAATTTTCTGCAAGTCGTAAAAACCGAGCTTCACTTGTTTGTAAATTAGTGTATAGTTGGGCATTTTCTAGAGATATTGCCGCTTGAGTACAAAGTAAATTAATAACTTGTAACCGTTTGGCAGTAAATACACCACTTGTCAATTTATTTTCTAGATAAATAATCCCCACTAAATGACCTTGGTTAATAATCGGACTACATAATATACTCCGGGGTTGATGTGACAACATATATTTCCCGATTAAACCAGGAATATCTGTTTGACAATTGTCGATCACAATTGTTTGTTGGGTATTTTTGACATAGTGAATAATTTTGATGGGAATATCTGGACAATTTTCTAGTGATTTTGCCTCCAGAATAGTTTTTATTTCTTGAGTTTCAGTCAAAGTAGTGGCTCGAACTTGCCAATTATCTTCTTCAGGAAGCAGTAGTACAGCTTTTTTCGCGCCAGAGTTTTCAACAATAATACGAGTGAGACTAGTGATGAGTGTATTTAAATTCAGACAACTAGAAATAGCTTGAGCAGCTTTGAGAGCAGAGGTTAAATCTAGGACATCTGAAATACAGGTGCTGTCACTGCTAGAAGTAGGAGTTGATCGAGAAGTAGAATTACGGGAAATTGTGGCGATAGTTTCTAAAGGATTGAGATTAATTGTTCGCTGTTGCAGAATCAATTGGAGTAATTGGGGATAGTGTTTTTCTAAGTGATCGGTTTTGGCTTTTGCTCCCCAACGAGCGTAACAGTAGTATGCTTCTTGCATATATGTTTGGGCAATTTTTTCTTTACCCCATTCCAGGTAAAATTTAGCAGCGAGTTCATTTGCTAAGGCTTCATCTTGGATATATTCGTAGGTTTTCGCTCCTGCAATGGCGCGATCGTAGTGTTCGATGGCTTCAGTCCGTTGCCCTAAAACCCGATGGCGATCGGCCTCGATCAAGTCCCATCGGTGTTGATGGTTGAATGGAGCCAGAGTTGCCCATCGTTGCAGTTTATCCTGCTGCTGCTGCACACGGGTCAGAATTTGCGATTGCTCTGCTGGGGTAGACTGCTGATATTGCGCCAGTTGCAACAAGGCATCGTAAAAGGAATAGAGGACTAACGAGAAAGTTGCTAACCCACCACCCATATACTCTTCTAGCAAGACAGATGTTTGCGCTGCCTGCTCGTATTGCTCAAACAGGTAGAAGAGAAAGGTTTGATTGAGATAAAAGTGGAAGCATTCAACTTGGTCTGGGTTGGATGTTTGGAGAGATAGGGAATTTTCGCTATAAGCAGAACCAGATAACTGCCAGGGAGCTTCTGTGTGTCCAAGGAGATTGAGTACTACCTGTTGAGCCATTTCCAAATATTTGATAACCACCACCTGCTTGAGGGGATAAACAACCTGATGATAGGCTGCCATCTCGTTTGCCAGACTCGTTAATTCCTTCCCAGCAAAATAGGAGTAGTAACAGTAGGCATGGGCATTGAAGGCAATACATTCCAGATCGCCTGTTTCCAGACCGCTCTGATATGCCTCTCGCAAGGGCTGGAGGAGGTTGTGCAACGGTTCCTGCCAATGGCTAATGAAAAAATTAACGATATAGACAGCCCGGCTTTTGCAGGCTTTTGCCTGAAACTTTTCCATGACACCCAATGCCAGTTGACCAAAGGCATAACCCGATTCTAGATCGCCCATAACACTACAGAGCATCAATCCATAGTCACCGTAGGAGCAGGGCGAAATAGGACTATTACCAGATTGAATTGATAATTCCACTTGCTTGCAAATTAGCAGTGGCAAGAGAGCAGGCATCGCCCGAAAGGAAGATGGCACTAAAACGGTCATAATTTCCATTGCAGCTAAGTGATTGGGATCGCTCATGGCTGGTAAATCAAGCAAACTCAGGGGCGATCGCCCTTGCCATAATTGACCAGTAGTACCAAATGCCTGTCCAATCTCTGCGGGGGTCGGTTGCTCAGGAAATTCCACGCCGAGGGACTTTAAAACCTGCAAGCCAATCTGGAGTGACTCAAGAAGCGGCCCCTGGGCTTTAGCCCCCAGCAGACGGGTTTGCTGGACTGGAACGGTATCCAGCAAAGTGCGGGCGTGCTGCAAGACGAGGTTTGCCCAATGCTCCATCTGCTCAAAATCAGTGTTGAGATAAGCGGCTTCTGCCAGTGCAGTATGGATTGCTAAGGTGAGATTGTAGCGATTCTCCCAAGCATCGTTGGGCAACAGGGAAATGCCAGTGGCGAGATAGTTTACTGCTGCACTATATGCTGTCGAGGTTTTGGCTTTCCGTCCTGCCAGCAAGTTTAATTCTGCTAATTCTTCCCGTTCCTGCGGTGTGGTCAGGAGAGAATGTCCAATATTTAAATGATTAACAATTTCAAACAGTTGTTCTTCCCGCTCACGGGCGGTTGTTTTGCTTAACAAAAGCTGACCGATGTGCAGATGGGTCGCCTGTCGATGTTCTTCGGCAATGAGCGAGTAGGCAGCTTGCTGAATGCGATCGTGCAGAAACCGATAGGTGGGATTGATATTATTCTGTGTGCGAGTCTGTTCTGATTCCCCTAACTGAAAGAACTTATAAATTTGGCTGGTTGGTAAAATTAAGCCTTCCTGCAAGGCTTTCCACAGGACTTTTGCGATGTCTGTAGACGACTGCTCCGAGACGATCGCCAACGTTGCCAAGTCAAACGAGTTACCAATACAAGCTGCTAACTTCAGCACTTGTTGGGTTTCGGTGGGTAATTTCTGCAATTGCAGCGCCATAAACTCCACCACATCATCTGCGATTGTCAGTGCCTCAACTTGGGCAATATCGCATTCCCAATAATGGCGATCGCTGTTAAACGTGATGTAGCCCTCTTCATATAACGCCTTGAGAAACTGGGTGGTGAAGAAGGGATTTCCCTTTGTCTTGCGATCGATGAATTTGGTCAGGGGTTGCGCCAGTTGTGGCGCACAATTGAGCGTATCGGCAACGAGGTGGTTGGTGCTGTCAAATGTCAGGGGAGCCAGGGTCATGGTCTGGACGATCGCCTGAGATTTTTTGAGGTCTTCTACCGTCAAAATAAACGGGTGAGCAGGCGATACTTCATTATCCCGATAGGCTCCCAACACCAGCAGATGGCCATTGTCCTGCATTAATAGTTTCAGCAATTGCAGCGAAGCTAAATCCGCCCACTGCAAATCGTCTAAAAAGATTGTTAATGGGTGATCGACCTTGGTAAAGACGGCAACGAACTTTTGGAACAGCAGATTAAATCGATTTTGAGCCGCACTACCTTCAAGTTCAAGCACCGGAGGTTGTTTTCCAATCACCTGCTCTAGTTCAGGAATCACCTCAATTAAGACTTGTCCACTCTCCCCGACAGCATTCAGAATCTTGGCTTGCCATTGGGCGAGTTGGCGATCAGATTCACACAGCAATTGTCCCATCAAATTACGGAACGCTTGCACAAAGGCAGAGAAGGGAATATTACGATTAAACTGGTCAAACTTACCTTTGATGAAATAGCCGCGCTGTTTAACTATTGGTTTATGTACTTCATTAACTACGGCTGTTTTACCAATTCCCGAAAAACCTGCCACCAACATTATTTCTGATGCACCCTGACTGACGCGATCAAAGGCTTGCAGTAGGGTTTCTACTTGGGTTTCTCTGCCATAAAGCTTATCAGGAAGAATAAAGCGATCGCACACATCCCTACTAGCAATTTTAAAGTTCTGAATTTCACCAATTTCTTTTAGTTGATGTAAACAATTTTCTAAATCAAATCTCAACCCCAATGCACTTTGATAGCGGTCTTCAGCATTTTTCGCCATCAATTTGCCAACTATTTGTGATAGTACATCTGGAATTTGTGGATGAATTTCATGTACTAATTTTGGTGCTTTCGCAATATGAGAATGTACTAAATCCATCGCATCATCAGACTGGAATGGTAACTTGTCTGTGAGTAATTCATAAAAAGTCACACCCAGGGAATAAAAATCTGTGCGATAGTCAATTGGGCGATTCATTCTCCCGGTTTGTTCGGGAGATATATAGGCTAAAGTTCCTTCTAAAACATTGGGATTAACTAGGGTTTGAGTTTCTCTGGGTAGTAAAGATGCAATACTAAAGTCGATTAATTTAACTTGTTTAGTTTCCGGGTTAATTAAGATATTGCTGGGTTTAATATCTTTATGAATAATCCGCTCGTGGTAGAGTACATCTAAGGTGTTACAGAGTGCGATCGCCACTTGCAAAAACTCACCCAGCGACGCTACACAATTCTTAACAAAATAATCCTTGAGGGAAACTCCCCCAAAGTCTTCCATCACTAAAATATAGCCATTTTGGAACGATTTCAGGTTATAGGTTTGGATGATTCCGGGATGGTTGAGATTTTTAGCAATAGTATACTGATTGCGGAATTGTACAAGTTCTCCAAAACTAGGATAAGGATTTTTCAGCAGTTTGATGACTACAGGTAAATTGTCAGTTTCTCGAACTGCTCGGTAAACTACAGTTCTCGAACCATCATAGAGTTTTTCGCCGACTACATACCCAGGAATACTGACTTGAGTGCTAATCATACTGCGTTCAAGTTGAAGAATTTCTTCTTAGTATTCCCAGATTTTTCAAAAAATTTGTGTGTTAGTTTGTTTTTTGTGTCATTTAAGCTACATCTATCCCCGATCCACAGCCCTTACACTCATTCTTAACAGACAACCTGACTCATTGCCCTACTGGATTCAACTCGCCAAACTTCGGACTCCACCAACCTTTAGCGGTACTAAAAAAAGCCACATCTTTATGCTTTTTATCTTGACGAGATGCAGCAGAACAACGCAGCATAGTTTTGTTTTGTCCGTCTTTGGTGTAGCTATATTCTTCTAGTGGTTTCTTGCAAACTGGACAGGGATATGAGCTTAATTTCGCAGGCGTTTGGGAGTGATTTTCTGGCTTGGTTTCTTGGGTGCGTGGTGGTTGCCAAGACTTGCTGAAGTCACTCCAAAATAGGACTATATTTGCACAGCCACTGGTGCATTTGAGGAAATATTTTTTCTTAACTTTGTTGCTGGGAATTTTAGCGAGAAAATTATTACATTCAGGACAGCGAGTTTTAGAAGTATCATATTTGCGTTCAGCTACTGAATTTTTCGTATTTGAAGGACTTACAGCAACAGTTTTGGCTTTTGCTAAAGCTGGGACGAAGTAATTTTTATTCCAAGTTGTTAAGTATTGCTGCCAGCCTTGTTTACCTTCTGCGATCGCATCGAGGGCGCTTTCCATTTTGGCGGTGAACTCTGCTTCTAGTAAATCTGGCAAAGCTTTCTGTAAAAAATCATCAACTTCTAGCCCTAGCGTTGTCGGTTGCAAATTTCCCTTAGTTAACTGCACATAACCCCGCTTCTTTAAGGTTGCAACTGTGGGAGCGAATGTACTAGGACGACCAATACCTTTACGCTCCATCAGTTGTACTAATTTTGGTTCGCTGTAACGTGGTGGCGGCTGAGTTTGTTTTTTCTCGAAATTGGCATTTTCTAGAGTTAATCCTTGTCCCTGCTGCACAAGCGGTAACACGGAATCTTTGCTGAGGTTATTCCAATAGCGAGCGTAACCGTAAAATTCGATTACTTGGCCTCTAGCTTGCCATAACACCGAATTAGACTGCGTGATAATCTGAGTTTTGCGGAGTTGAGCAGATTTACATTGAGAAGCGATCGCTCTTTTCCAAATCATCACATACAAGTCAAATTCTTCAGGCGGTAATTCTTGACGTAGCTGGACTGATGGACGAAACACATCGGTAGGGCGAATCGCTTCATGAGCTTCTTGGGCTGTTTTGGCGCTGCGATGTTTGGCAAGCTGCTGTGGTACATTCTGCGGATCATGTTCTTCCAACCACTTACGAGCCGCCGCGCAGAACTCAGGACTTAACATTACTGAATCTGTCCGCATGTATGTAATTAACCCAGCTTCATACAGCTTTTGGGCTAAAACCATCGTTTTGTCAGGAGCTAATTTCAGCTTGGAACCGGCGGCTTGTTGCAGCGTGGAAGTAATAAATGGTGGCGGTGGTTGACGATAAACGGTTTTACCTTCAACATGAACGACTTGATGGGGATGCTGACGTGCTTCTTCAACTAAACATATCGCTTCTGCTTCCGAGAGAACCCGCTTTGACTCTGGCGCTTGGATGTTATTACCTGCTGCATCGTCGTGGGTTTCCGTTTCTGGTTCCGGCGCATCGCTGAGAGAATTGGTTGTACCTTTGTAAAAAGCCCGGAATCCCTCAGCGTAGTCTACCCACACACTCCAATAGTCTTGGGGTACAAAGGTGACTATCTCTCGTTCTCGCTGACATATTAGGTGCAAAGTTGCACTTTGAACTCTACCGACACTCTTCGCACCATTATTTAATGCCCAAACTAAGGGACTACCTTTGTAACCAACAAGCTTATCGAGACAGTCGCGGCATAGTCCAGCGCCGACTAAGTTAGAGTCTAGTTTACGAGGATTTGCGATCGCACTTCGTACCGCCGATGCGGTAATTTCACTATAAATAACTCGTTTCGGTTCTCGCAGTCCCAGCACTTCTTTTAAATGCCAAGCAATTGTTTCACCTTCTCGGTCTGGGTCAGTGGCGAGAACAACTTCATCAACTTGCTTACTAACTGCCTTTAGCTGCTGGATAGTTTCTTTAGAGCGTTGGTCACGGGGTACATAGTTGCACTTGACACTACCATCATCAATGACGAAACCCAAAGAATCTTCCCCCGTATCACTCAGTTCGCGGATGTGACCACAACTAGCTCGCACAATCCAATCAGAACCCAAAATCTGACTGAGCTTTTTGACTTTCCCAGGAGATTCAACAACTAGAAGGCGTTTCGGCATAGATGCTTTTGATACTGCAAAGTGCTGAGTGCTGAGTGCTGAGTAATAACTAAGTATTTTCAAGAGTTTCAGACACAAACATAGTCCTAAACTATGCTTCGACTGCTATAACAGAGATTCTAGTTTTTGATATAGTAATACGATTTGATTGCGGAACTATCAATCAGCACGCCTTACTTAAAAAAATGCAATAAAATTAAACTCCTTCTCCCCTCCGCGCCTCTGCGCCTCTGCGTGAAACAAATTCATCTCGTATTTTACTTTCTTATTGAATTAAAATAATCGCCTCTTGAACTTTCGTAGCCAGTGCTTTTTGTAGACCTTGTTCAACTTTTTGAGTGAGTTGTTCAAAAGCTGCTTGATTATTAGTTAATTGTTCTCGAAAGACATTTTCTAATTCTGGTTTGATTTGAATGCACATATCAGCGATTTTCTGATCGTTCATCAAATTAGAACGAATCCAACTAGGGATATCGAAATTTTTCTTGATTGTTTCTTGGACGGTTTTACGATTCAGTTCCATCCCTGCGGCCATGACAGAAGCACCGTAGACTAATGCGATCGGCCAAGTCAAGTGTCCTGTGAGAATCAGGGTAATCAGACTCGCTACAGTACCGCCACCAATGACGACATTGACGATAAACGCCACGGTGTCAGCTAAAATTGCATCGCCAATTCGTAATTCTGGATTAACAAAAGCGGGTTCGATGCTATCTTCAAATCTTAAACTACTTCTGGGTATGTGAAACCTGCGACAGATGGGATCTGTAACTGCGGCTAAGTCTGGTTGAATTTTGTTGTTAAACCAACGAATACATTGATTGTTAATTATCTGCTGGGCAACATTACTTTTTAACCATTGTTCTGCCCGATTTTTCATGGATATTTCTAAATCTGCCAGAGTACGAATTTTGTTTGTTTGCCATTCTTTTACTCCTGGTTTCACGGCTTGTTCAATCAAATTATCGGCTAATGGTTGAGCCAACAATTCAATTAACTCTGGGATATGTCTAGCAATCAATTCTTTGAGTTTTTGGGAATCTAATAGTTGATTAACTTCTTGTTGAAAAGCCGTCGCCCGTAAATCCCATCTTCCGACTCGTGCTAAACCCAGTGCAATGCAGCGTTCCGGTTCAGGATCGGGGCGCAGTTGGGTTGCTGGTTCGGGGAATATTTGCTGACAAATTTGGTGGGTAAATTTCATTCGGGATGCACCACCAGTCATCAGCACTAACTTAGGAACTGTATCAAGTTGTTCTAGTTTGGTTTTGGCTTCGCTGACAGCATCATGAAAAGCTTGAACCCAACTTTTATTTCCTAGTTCGGGTAAAGGTTGATGCAGAATTTCCTCCATCATCAATTTGTTGACTTGGGGAATAAAATAAATCTGTTCATTGATGGACTCAAAACCACGGGCAAAAGATTGTGGGTCGTTATATAACTGTTCATTAGAAAAATAATCTTCTTTGGCTTTACGACAAGCGAGTTCACAACGGGCTTGATGATGAGGATATTCTTGAAATACTTTTTCTAGTAATTGTTTTTGTTCGTGTTTAGCAAGAGTTCTGGCAAAAATTGCTTTATCAATTAAAGATGCGCCTAAAGCATTACTTCCGAAATCTAACGGAATTTCATGTAAGCTTTTTACCAAAGTAAAATCTGTGGTGGAAGAGCCAATATCAACAATCAGCACCGATGCGAGGAGTTTTTCATATTCCAACTTTCCGCCTTCTTTGGCTTGCATGAAAGCTGCGCGGGATTCGGGGATAACGTTGAGGTGGGAAATACCAGCTTCTTGAAGTAGTTTTTGGTATGCTTGGCGATCGCTCATTGACCATCCTGAAGGACAACCAATGTAAAAATAACTACTTTCACCGCCTTCTATTTGTTTGCTTTCTTGCAGTTTGTGATAATAAGTAGCCAGAAAAGTTGAGATTGTTTTCCTGTAATTTGCATCGTGGTTGGGTTTTTGCTTGAATGAGATTGTCAGTTGAGTAACACCAGCTTGAATTAAGGCTTGTTCCCCTACCAAATAACCAAGTTTGGGATGCCAACCTAAAGCAGTAATTTGATTTTTCTTATTATTAATTTCCAACATTTGGGGTGGTTCGATGCTTTCGACTATGGCTTTGGCTACGGCTGTCTCACCATGTCCCAAATCAAAACCAATTGTTTCTGAAATTTTCATACTTTTATTGTCTGCTATTCTCTTGCCTCAGAGTACGCTGGTTCAATCACTCGACCGCGCCGGAGTAAGCGATCGCCTTTTAACAATGCAGGTGTGATGGTAACGTAATCTTTGGTGTCAGGGTCGATACTGGGTTCAAAGTCAAAATATTCTCGCTCATTTTGTGGTGCTTGCTGTTGGTACAGTTGAGCGCGGATTCCTTGAGACATGAGAATTTGCGGGAGGAGTTTTGTTAAAGCGATCGCCATTTGCGGCTGTTCGAGAAATGACGCACCCATCAGCCTTTGCAGAAAATTCAGTAACTCTGGTAATTCTTCTAAGGTGCGATCTTCTTCTAATTTGTTTCCTTCGGCAAACCTAGCCACTGCTATATCAATAGTATTCAGTGCATCAGCTAAGTTATCTAAAAGCAGTTTGCTATCCACCCGCAGCACAGGTTGAGAAGTCTCTAATACTTCCGTGGAGGTAATATTACTTTTATCCAGTTGCAACACAACTTCTAAACCAAGAAGCAGCGAAGTTAGTAAGATACCCATCCAAGCATTGAAGTTAATTTTAGTTAAAGAAAATAAAGCACCTAAAATGCCTACATAAATCAGCGCCTTGAGCAGTTTTAGGATTAATCTTTTGGGGGAAACTTTTGTAGTTAAATTACTAATTGGCTGTTGTTCTGGTGGTACAACTGAAGACTGATTAACTACAGTCAAATTACCGACTGACTGTCGCAGCATCTCCACAAAAAATGATGCTAAACGTACTTGATTTAAATTTAGCTCGCTAATATAAATTCTTTCTAAATTATCGAGTCGATTTTGAACTAGTTTAACGACTTGTTCAACACTAGTTATATTATCAATCTCTATCTGTAGTTGGTTACGTTCTGCGTTAAACAGAGTGCTGATAGTTTTCATTCGTTAATTTGATTACTTGCACCTCAACCTTTATAAATCTAGCTTATAGTGCTTTTTATATATCAGGACTTACGCAAAAGTATGAAGAAACGAACCACAAAGGACACAAAGGACACGAAGTTATAAGAGTGAGAGAGAGTTCTTGCGTAAGTCCTATATATGTTCCTACTCCCTACTCCCCATTCCCTGTCTACACAAATAGATTCGGAAATCAAACCTCCTATATTGATAAAGTAAATCTTAAGTATGATGCGTCAGGCTGAAATCATCAACACACCGTACTTAAGACTTACTAAAAGTGGGGAGTTGTTGTCACTGCTCACTTCTAGTTTTTCACCCGTTGTAGATAATTGGTAGTTGCTGTAAAGACAAGATGTAAAACTTTTATTTAATTAACCAAACCATTGAGAAGGTTCACAACCAGGCTCAACTGTGCTACATAGATGATTGTTAATCCAAGCTGATTTATCTTGCATGATGGCAAAAATGCCTTGATGAATCAAGTTTTGTAAATGTAATTTCTGTTCTAATGGACTACGGGGAAATTTCTGTTCTATAGGAGCATCTTTGATGATATTTTGCAGGGGAAATTCTCTGTCCAACTCCTCATTATAAAAACAGGGAATGCGGCTGATGACAAAATCAATTAATTCTTGACGTAATTCAGGAATCGCAAAGGTTTCTTGATAAGGATAGTAGGCATAAGTATCTAAAACACTTTTGATTTCGCTGACTAACGATTCTCTGGTTAAATTGACTACTGTTCTCATAAGGTTTTATCTCCATTGAAATACGGTTGAGTTTTGTTTTACAGACTCACTGAGGGCTACTAATCTGCCAAAACCGCTTCACGGAACTGGTTTTTATACATTGATTTTAACTTTGATTTCAGTACAAAATCAGGCTTTTGGTTATGGTTTTTAAGTTAAATTTTATACTAGTAAACTCTGGATTTTGTCTATAAACTTCAACCAACTATTACAGTAACAAAGCTGTAGATCCACACTGCCAATTATTTCAAATTTCTACCTTTTTGGGGAAAATCTACACAAAACGCAGCATAAATATTCGGGGATCAATTTTAATTTTTTATTAACAACATTCTGGAGAATGAAATATTGAGGTAATTAAAACTTAATAAGTAATTTACATTACTTATTGATTTATTACCTATTATTTCTAAATTATTTTTTAGCTTGCTCTATGTATTCTAGATAACAAATTTTTGAGTTCAAAATGTAGCAAATCTTGAGAAAAAAGATATGGCTACACAAAGCAACCAGTCTAACGACAGATGTTATGAAAAGGTAAGATTTTTGAAAAAGTTCACATTAGCGAGAGTGACTTGGTTGAGATGATGATTAATTGCAAAGGCGGCAGCCAGTCCAGAAAGCATTGCACCTTCAACGAGATTACCGCCGCACCAATCGCCACAGCACACCAAAGGTAAGGAAGCACTTGCAGATAAAATGTTTTCTGTCCAAGGATGGCTAGAAAAGGCATAACGCCAACGGTGTATTTGTAGCCATTCGGGTGTCTCTAGCCAAGGTAGTGCGAGAGTTTGGGCGGCGTGCTGTAACATTTTCTGCCCTACAGGTTGTAAATCGAGGGACTCTAGATGCAGTTGGGCGAAATTCCCACTACTTTGGACGACAAATACAGGTTGTGGCGGTTGGGGGCGCTTGCTACTATCTAAACCAATCCAGCCCAACACAGAATCATCTGTAAAACTTTGGGCTTGCCAATCTGGTAGGGGTGCGGAATTGGGGTAGCCTGCGATCGCACTAAGACAAGGCGCAAATTCCACCGCCTTTAAGTTATTTAAAAAGTCTGTTCCTAATAAGTTTTCACCCAAGGGGTCTAATAAAATCACAGCTTGGGGTGCAGGAATCGCCACTACAACCGCCTTGGCTGTGATTTCTGCATTGCCAGATTCCAGCGTCAATTGCCAAGTATTTTCGGGGGTTGGGTGAATGGCGATTACCCGTTGATTGAGTAGTATATCCAAACCTGGAGCGAGAAATTTAGCGATCGCACTCATCCCCGCAGGCGCAATATAACGCGGTGGGAGTTCGTCACGATTCCAAACTGTGATAACTTGGCGATCGCACAATAAATCAATAAACTCCTGGAAAAATTCACCTTTGGGTTTGAGATAACAAGTGCCATGATCTGCCCAAGTATCATATAAACGACGTGTGGCCATTCTTCCCCCCAAGCCACGGGATTTCTCCACAACTAATACTGAATATCCCGCTTGCTTTAATTGCTGGGCGCAAACTAACCCTGCCATACCAGCACCAATTACAGCAACGTCTATCATTAGTTAATAGTCCTTTGTGTTAAGTCTTTGGTTATTATTAAACAGAATTCAGGAGTCAGGAGTCAGAATGTAGAGATGTTCTAGGAACCTTACCGTAGAGGATTCTGGCTTCTGAATTCTTGATTCAATGACAAAATACAGATGGCGAGGATAAAAAGACTACTAAAGACCGCCAAAAGCTAATAGTAGAATAAAGTACAGACAAGCTGCACGGAAGGGAGGAAAGGAACATTGGATGAACTCAGGGCGGCCTTAGAACTAGCAACAGATGATGAATTGCAAGATTTAACGGCAATTTTGTTTAGTCGAAAGTTCAATCCCCTAGATTATGTTCAGACACCTGAACCGATCGAAGTTCAAAGTCAGAGCCGCCAAGCTTGGTTAGACTCGTTAGAAGAGCGTTTCCGGTTTTTGGCTGCTGATGGAGTAACAGTGTTGCGGGGACGCACAAACCAAGTAACTTACCGTCAAGCCTTAATTCAAGTTTGTAAATATTTAAAAATTTCTTATTCCAATCATTTAACAACTGTTGATTTAGAAGCAGAAGTATTTTTACATCTGCTGGGGCAAGTGTGGAAAAAACTGCCAGAAAAAGAAAAACAAAAATTGACTGTCAGAGTCCAGCGTCATTTGGTGAAAACAGAACTTAAAGAACCATTACCATTAATGTTGCAGCGTGACCCCTTGGGATTGCTGTTTAAGGGTGGTAGTGCTTTAGCTGTTACTTCTGTCATTCAACCGTTTATTCTCAAACAAATTGCGCGACAATTTGCCTTGCACTTTGCTACTTATCAAGTAGCCAAACAAGCGGCGGTTACAGGTTCAACAGTAGCCAAAACCCAGTTTGAAACTTATGTGGCGATGCAAATGGCGCGGCGGGGTATGACGTTAAGTGCAGCCCGTTATGGCGCAGTTCGCACAGTATTTGCTTTTGTCGGCCCGGCTATGTGGACGTGGTTTTTAGCTGATTTAGGTTGGCGAGCGATCGCTACTAATTATGGTCGCATCATCCCGACTATTTTTGCTCTAGCACAAATTCGTCTTACTCGCACAGAATGTTGGGAGCCAGCTTGAACCTCGCTTTTGATCATCCCAACCCAAAAAGCCAATTTGCTTGGAATACTTTCCAAATCGGGCTATTGATTTTTCCCCTCAGTCCATTTGTTGGGGTGGTGGCGATAATTTTGGCATCTTTATTGACTTGGCTGCAACAATACCGCCAAATTATTCGCCGCCCCATCAATCGGGGCTTTGCGATTTTGACATTATTACTGTTGATTACGTCAGGATTTGCCACTTATAAAGCCGATGCTTTTTTAGGCTTATTTAATTTAGTACCTTACTTTTTAGTATTTGCTGGTTGGGGTAACTTGATTCAGACAGTTGCCCAATTGCGCCAAATAGCCTGGATTTTGGTAATTGGGGCTGTACCAGTGATTGTGATTGGCTTTGGACAGTTGTTTTTAGCTTGGGCGTTAAAATTACAGTTTTTGTGGATTGTTTTAGATTGGGCAGTTGCACCGGGAGGTGAACCACCAGGACGAATGGCGGCTTTATTTATGCACGCCAACTTATTGGCTGCTTATTTAGCGATTATTTTTACTGTCGGGGTAGCTTTGTTACTCGAACAATGGCAATCCAGAAAAAGAAAAAAATCTCTGATTGGCTTGTTGACGCTGATACTGATTGCCAGTTTTGCCGCCTTGATTTTAACCAATTCGCGCAACGGATGGGTGATCGCGATGATTGCCTGTTTAGCCTACGCACTTTATCAAGGTTGGCGCATCTTGGTTGGCAGTGTGGTTGGAGTAATTTCTACTATTTTGTTGGCTGCTTTTGCCCCTTCCCCCATAGCCCAAGTTTTCCGTCGCGTAGTTCCGGCTTTCTTTTGGGCGCGGTTAAACGATGAAATGTATCCCGATAGACCAGTAGCTTTAATGCGAAAAACTCAGTGGGAATTTGCTTGGTCTTTGGCACAACAGCATCCTTGGACTGGTTGGGGTTTACGTAGTTTCTCCGCACTTTATAAAGCCAAAATGAATATTGATTTAGGTCATCCCCATAACTTGTTTTTAATGTTATCTGCGGAAACCGGATTTCCTGCTACTCTGTTATTTTGTGGTTTACTCACTTGGATATTAATTGCAGGTATGCAATTTTTACGGCAATCTAATTCTTTGGTTAAAGCAGATAGGTTATTGTTCTTCAGCTATCTTTTGGTATTCGGGGAGTTGATCTTATTCAATACTGTGGATGTAACTTTATTTGATTTTCGTGTCAATACCCTGTTTTGGTTATTTTTAGCAGCAATTTGCGGACTTGTATTTTACCCAGAGCAAAATCACAAGACCTTGGCAAAAGAGAATTAGATATTCAGAAAATGCGATCGCCTACTCCCCAGCCCCGGTTTGTACAGATAATTTTGGTTCATATATCTGTATCAGCATTTCTGCTCAAAAATAGCATTTTGTTTCTTAACGCTTTTTCCGTGGTTACACTGTCGGCATTCGTATTTCTTAGTTCTTAAAATTACAGTATTCACATTTGTGATTTAGATAATTTCTAGTTATCTAATTAGAAATTATCTAATGTTGCTGATAGTTGGGAAGGTGTAAGGACAACCCTTTTGGGGGTTTCCTACATGACGGGCATCTAATCTTTAGATGCCCTTTTATATGTTTAATTTTTCGGCAGTTAAGCACTATTTTTTATTTCATTCATCAGGGAAATCTACTATATGAAATCACCTAAGAAAAAGGGTGTATTATTTGCATTGGCAATTGCGAATTGGGAATTGGTATTATTTTGGTCATCTGTCATAAGACAAATGACCAATAACAAATGACCCTAAATTAAATTCTTGAACGCACAAATTTCTCTAATCTATCCAAGCCTTTTTCGATTGTGGCTAAATCGGTGGCGTAGGAAAGGCGAATGTTATTATCTGCACCAAAAGCAATTCCGGGAATGACTGCAACTTGATGTTCTTCAATCA
Source organism: Nostoc sp. FACHB-190 (assembly GCF_014696905.1). Lineage (NCBI taxonomy): Bacteria > Bacillati > Cyanobacteriota > Cyanophyceae > Nostocales > Nostocaceae > Nostoc > Nostoc sp. FACHB-190. Next base: position 50,473 of record NZ_JACJQW010000021.1, on the reverse strand, counting down.
ATGCGTCGCAAAATTCTAGAGATTTAAGTCCGGTTTTGCTGATGTCGGGGAACAGATAAAAAGCGCCGTCTGGTTTGGGACAATATAAACCGGGAATGGCATTGATTCGCTCTAGCATGACTTGTCGCCGCTTGGTGAAAGCTTGCAACATTTCAGCTACACAGTCTTGAGATTCTTCTAAGGCTGCGATCGCACCATATTGAGCAAAGGTACACACATTAGATGTACTATGCCCTTGAATGGAGTTGGCAGCTTTAATAATCTCGACTGGCCCGGCTAAGTAACCCAAGCGCCAACCTGTCATAGAATAAGCTTTGGCAAACCCATTACTAATAAAGGTGCGCTCAAAAATTTCTTGTCCCAGGGAACCAATGCTGATATGTTCTGCACCGTCGTAGAGAATTTTTTCGTAAATCTCATCGGAGACTACATAGATATCTGCATCAACTATTACCTGTGCCAAAGCTTTTATTTCCTCTGGCGTGTAAACCATCCCCGTCGGGTTGGAGGGGGAGTTGAGGACAAATAACTTGGTTTTGGGGGTGATGGCTTGGCGCAGTTGTTCCGGTGTAATTTTATAGCCTGTGGAAGCATCTGTGTTGACAATCACGGATACGCCACCTGCTAAAGTTACCATTTCGGGATAACTCAGCCAATAGGGAGCCGGAATAATCACCTCATCACCCGGATCGATGAGTGACAATATCAAATTGTACAAAGAATGTTTACCGCCATTGGTGACGATGACATTTTCTGCTTTGTAATCTAAACCGTTATCAGATTTCAGCTTTTGGGCGATCGCTTCCCTTAACTTTGGTTCTCCAGGTGCTGGGCCATACTTGGTTTTACCTTCTGCCAAAGCTTTTGCTGCTGCGGCTTTAATATGTGCTGGGGTGTCAAAATCCGGTTCACCAGCACTAAAACTACAAACATCTATACCTTCTGCCTTCATCGCCTTAGCTTTAGCTGCGATCGCTAAGGTTAAAGAAGGTTTTACCTGACTTACTCTTGCTGCCAGTTTCATTCTTACTTATTCTTTGGCAAATCTCTCACTTATCTTAGGATATCCCAGAAACCCTACCAAGATTTGCCTTTTGGGTAATTCCTTTTCATCTTTATATTTTTTGTTCTACTTTACACCAGAATGTTCAATAATCTCTTAGGGATTTACAAATATCTGTCTCCCCTGTCTCCCTTGTCCTCCTTGTCCCCCCAGTCTCCCTTGATTCCCTTACTGAGAAGCTTGCTTGGCAAACACCATCAAATGCTGTTGGGGTAACAGGTTCTTAGTCTCGCGCCACACTAAACCAACAGCCTGCATTTCTTTCTGCACTTGTTTTTGTGTCATTTTATGCAGGGTTTTAATCATGATGAAGGGATTTTCACCCCGGTATTCTACCAATACGACTCTACCCCCTGGTTTCAGTGCTTTGACAATTCCTTGCATCACTTCGTAAGGATATGCAAATTCGTGGTAAGCATCTACCATTAAAGCCAGATCAATACTTTGTGCTGGCAAATTGGGATTATCAATGGTTGCTAAAATTGGTTCAACATTAGTAATTTTTTTCTTTTGTTTACTATCTTGAATTATCTCTAGCATTTCTGGCTGAATATCTACCGCCAAAACTTTTCCTTGGGGTAATAAAGGTGCAATTAAAAAACTCAGATAACCTGTACCAGCACCAATATCGGCAACTACATCATTGGGTTTTAAATCCAAAGCACTAACTATTTTGCTTGGCTGTTCTTCTAACTCGCGGCTAGGACGTTCTAGCCAACCTGCACCTGTGTGTCCCATAACTTTAGCTATTTCTCGTCCCATATAAAATTTGCCAATTCCATCGGGACTATGATTAACTCTTTGTTCATAAATTTTGCTAGAGTCAACATTTGTAATTTCTGGTTGATTTGCACTCAGCCACCAAGCAATTACAGCAATCAAAATAATTCCCGCAATCGATACAAAACTAAATTTACGGATTTGATTTGGCAATATCAGTTCCAATCTTTTCATAATATGATGCAAATCTTTGATGTAGTATCCAACTGATATTACTACATCCTAGTTTTTTGTAACAATTGCTAGTACAACTTTAGTGCAACAACATTATAAACATTTCTCCCTTGTCTACCTTTTCTACCTTGTCTCTTTCATTCATTTATCAAACAGGACTACTATTGTTAGCCGTGCATAACATTTGGGTACTCTAGACAAATAAATCTCAAGGAGGCGTGACCATGAATCGCATAAAATATAATGCCACAGAAATGTTTGCCAGAATTACTCTTGTTGTGCTGTTAATTTCGGTTGTAGGTGCTATTTTATTTGATTGGTCAGATAATATCAAAAAAGCACTGATAGCATTTTGGATTGTGATGCCACCCTTATGGTTATGGTTTGAGTTTTGTTATTTATACGAACGAGGAATTACGCCATTTGCTAAGGATTTTGAAAAGTATAAATATAGTCAAGAACTTTCAAAGAATCTCTGGTTAGCAATATCAGCAATTCTGTTATTTATCTATTTTGGTAAGTTACCAGGTTTTCAGTAGTTAAATTTAGTTAAAATTTGGTAATAGACGATAAAATTAAGTAAACACTGCTAGATATTGAGGAATTGTCTGGAATGCCTGCCAAAGATGCGTTTCATGAGCTTGTAAGAACAGCCCTTGAAAATGAGGGATGGACAATCACTCACGACCCGTATCATATTGATTTAGGATTTGTAGATTTTTATATTGATTTAGGTGCAGAACGCTTAATTGCAGCAACAAGAAATGACGAGAAAATTGCTGTTGAAATTAAAACTTTCTTATCAGCCTCAACAATCTCGGAATTTCATACTGCGATTGGACAATTTATTAACTATCGCATTGCTTTGGAGGAAGAGGAAGCAGATAGAAGATTATATTTGGCAGTTCCAATAGATATTTACAGGCGGTTTTTCAAATATTCATTTATTCAAACCGTTATTCGCCGTAACCAAATTCCGTTGTTAGTATATAACATCGAAAAGCAGGAGATTGCCCAATGGATAAATTAAATTTGTATCGTCAACTAATTCAGGAATTGTTAATAGAAAGAGCAAAATTGCGTTCTCCAAGTGACCCAATCAAAAGTCAAACAATTTTTGATCGGGATGGTGATCACTATCAACTTGTCAATTTAGGCTGGAAAAATAGCAGTACCCGCATTTATGGTTGTGTGCTGCACGTTGATATTATAGATGGAAAAATTTGGGTTCAACATGATGGAACTGAAGATGCAATTGCAGATCAGTTAGTGGCGAAGGGAGTACCAAAGCAAGATATTGTGTTGGCTTATCACGCGCCTTATGTGCGGAAGTACACAGATTTTGCTGTGGGTTAATGCACATACAGCGTCTTTTGCTTTAGTGCAGTACAGATAGAGGCTAGAGGCTAGGATGCTCAAGGCTAGAAGAATGTACCTCATTGGAATGAACAATGTTGTAATTGAGTTATAAAAAATTATTTCATCTCAAAATACACCGACTTTATCTGTTTTTTCCCAGGGTAAATCTATATCCATTCTTCCTACATGGCCATAAACTGCGAGTTGGCGATAAAAACCGTCTTGATGAATTGTGGGTAAATGTCTTAAATTAAATTGTTTAATAATTCCTGCCAGACGGAAATCAAAATACTTTTCTAATAAGTTAGTAATTTCTTCGTCTGATATTTTACCTGTACCAAATGTCTCTACTTGAATACTCACGGGACGAGACAAACCAATGGAATAACTGAGTTGCACTTCACATTCGTCAGCAAGTTTGGCGGCGACTATATTTTTGGCAGCATAACGGGCAATGTAAGCGCCGATTCTATCAATTCTAATGGGGTCTTTGCCACTCAAGGCTGAACCGCTATGTTTAGAATATTCGCCGTAGGTATCGATCGCATTTTTTCTCCCAGTTAACCCTGAATGTACTGCTGGCCCGCCTTTAATAAATGCGCCATCGGGATTAATAAATATTCTGGTTTTGGCATCGGGGCGAATTTCTTCATTCTCAAATACAGGATTAATCACTGTTTCCCGAATATCATCTTGTAATTGTTGGTAATCTGGTTTGCCTGCTTTATTTTGACTGGCAATGACGGTAATACTATGGATTCGATAAGGACGGCGATCGCGGTATTCTACTCCTACTTGGGTTTTACCATCAGGTGTTAGATATGGCAAAATATTTTTGTGTCGGACTTCGCTTAATTGTCTGGCTAATTTATGCGCTAACCAAATCGGCAAGGGCATGAGAGTATAGGTTTGATTACAGGCAAAGCCAAATACTGTTACTTGATTGGTAACGGTAATTTTTTCTATCTCTTCATCAGATAAATTATGTTCATCAAATAAGTGAGTTTGACTGGCGGGTAATTCTCGCAAGCTGGTCAAAATACTACAAGTTTTACTGTTAAATTCTTTTTGTTCGTAACCAATTTGTTCGATTACTTGTCTGGCAATATTGGTAAAGTCTACGTTGGTGTTGGGTTCAAATCGGGCAGCAATAAATAATATGCCTGTGGATGCAGCACATTCGGTAATGACTCTGGCGTAGGGGTCTTGTTGTAAGAATCTGTCTACTATGGCATCGCTGATTTGATCGCACAATTTATCAGGATGTCCTTCGGTGACTGATTCTGATGTGAACATGAAGTCTTTTTTCATAAGATTTAGTGTCTTGGCGCGACATTTTTTTTAACGAACCGCAGAGACGCAGAGGACGCAGAGAGAAGAAGGTGTAATTTAACTTTGTTGTGTTTTTTCTGGAGGTAGTAAGGGTAAAGCACTATTAAGATTTGGCTGAATATTCTTTGTTGATTCACTTAACAATAGAGGCCACAATGCACTACCAATAATGACGGCAGTATCGACAAAGTTAATTGGAGTAATCTTTAAAAGATTCCGCAATGGTGGCAGGGCGATCGCTAAAATTTGAATAGCAAAGGAACCGATAAGGGCAGCATTTAAATAGCCATTTCGTGGGAGTTTTTCTTTACTAAATAGGCTGTGGTGTTCAGAACGACAGCTAAATGTATGCAGCAATTGGCTTGAGGTTAGGGTGAAAAAGGCAATGGTACTGGCTTGGGGGCTAAAACCATATCTGCGAATGGCGTAGGCGTAAGCGAGTAAGGTACTCACAGATAAACCAGCAGACTCAAAGACAATTCGCCCAAAATCGGATTTTTTAATGATTGGTTCGTCGGGGTTGCGGGGTGGCTGACTCAAAACGTCTGGTTCTGGGGCTTCCATTGCTAAGGATAAGCCGGGGAAGATGTCGGTTACTAAGTTTAGCCAGAGTAGTTGAATTGCATTTAAGGGTTCGCCAATACCTGCGGCGGTGGCTACTGTCATTACCATGATTTCGCTGAGGTTGGTGGCGAGGAGGAAATGTACAGATTTGCGGATGTTGTTATATATTGTACGTCCGCGACTGACGGCGACAATCATGGTTTCGAGTCGGTCGTCTTCTAAAACAATATCTGCAACTTCTCTGGCGACATCTGTACCGCCTTTACCCATAGCTACACCAACTTGGGCGGCTTTTAAGGCGGGTGCGTCGTTAATTCCATCCCCTGTCATGGCGACGACTTTCCCGGCGGCTTGCAAGGCTTGGACTATTTGCAGTTTATTGCTGGGACTGATGCGGGCGAAGACATCTACTTTGTCGCTGAGGGCGGTTAAGGCTTCGGGTGTGAGGTTATTTAGGTTGCTGGAGTCGAGAATTTCTAATTGTTGTTCTTGACTTAATTCTAATTCTTTGGCGATCGCATAAGCTGTGGGGCTTTGGTCGCCGGTAATCATCACGGTAGCAATTCCGGCTTGATGGAAGTCGTGAATTAGTTCTTTTGCACCTTTCCTAATGGGGTCGGCCATTCCGACCAAACCTAACCAAATTAAGTCTGTTTCATGGTTATTGTTGGTTGATGACTGGTTAATCTGGTTATAGGCTATCCCTAAAACGCGTAATGCTTTCCCGGCCATGCGATCATTTTCTATAGCGATCGCTCTTTTATCTGCTGGGGTTAATTCTACTATTTCCCCATGTTTTACCCATGTTTGGCAAAGTTCCACCACTTCGGCGGGGCTACCTTTGACGGCGACAAATTTATTACCATCATCAGTCTCGTGAATTGTACTCATCAGGTTGCGATTTTCTGACCGCAAGTTGGTTTGCACTAAGGGATATTTTTGTTTGAGGTCAATAATATCTACCCCAGAACTAATACCCATGTAAATCAGGGCGTTTTCTGTAGCGGAACCGATGACTTCATACTGACCATTTCCCGCGCGGCTGACTTGGCTTTCGTTGCAAAGAACTGAGACATGAATTAGTTTTAATAGTTCATCATTACTGTAGGGGTTGATGGTTTTTTCCCCGGTGATAAATTCCCCGTCCGTAACTTTAATGTTGTGGGTATTGCTTTGAATTTCGACAACTGACATTTTATTTTCTGTCAATGTGCCGGTTTTATCCATACAAATTGTTTGAACTGAACCCAAAGCTTCAACTGCACTCAGGCTACGTACGAGGACGCGGTTGCGGCGCATATCGCGGATACCAAGGGCGAGGGTGGTAGTCGCCACGGTGGGTAAGCCTTCGGGAACCGCCGCCACAGCTAAAGATATGGATGATTTCAACATCTGTACTAAACCATATCCCCGCCACACGCCCAAACCAAAGACGACACCGCAAATACCCATACTGATTAATACCAACTGGCTACCTACTTGGTCTAGTTGTTTGGCGAGGGGTGTTTCCATTGCGGTGGCTTCGCCTACAAGTTGCTGAATATGTCCCATTTCGGTATTCTGTCCCGTGGCGACAACCACCGCCAGTCCTTGACCACCTGTAACAAAAGTGCCTTTATAGGCCATGTTCAAGCGATCGCCTAATGGGATATCCTCACCCATAAGCAAATCATCTGTTTTCGTGATGGGGAGGCTTTCACCTGTTAAGGCAGATTCATCAATACTCAGATTATCTGCGGCAATTAATCGCGCATCTGCGGCTATATAACTGCCCGGTTTAAGGGTTAAAACATCCCCTAAAACAACATTTTCTGTAGGGATTTCTTGCGGTTTACCGTCTCTAATTACCCATGTTGATGGTTGGTCTCGATTTTTTAGGGAATGAATGATTTTTTCTGATTGACTTTCGGTGGTGTAACCAATAGCAGCATTGAGAATTACTACACCTAAAATTACCGCCGCGTCAATCACTCCACCCGTGAATATTGATACTCCCGCCGCCACACCGAGTAATGCCACCGGTAGAGATTGAAATTGCTCAACAATAATGCTTAAATCAGAGCGAGTTTCTGTTTGCGCCAGGACATTAGCACCATATTTATGCAGATTGGCACTGGCTAATTCACTGGATAATCCCCATGTTGGTGAGGTATTTAATTTGTGAACAACTTTATCGGACGGAATTAAATACCAGTCTGCTTGGTTTTGTTTTTGAAGATTATTAACAGTTGGTTTGTGAGTTTTTAAGTTTTTCTCTTTTTTCTTGGTTGAAATTAACTTACTCTTGCCTTGGTATGTTAATAAAACACTTTCGATAATAATTGCTATATCTTTATAGCTTTTTTCTTGATGAAAATAGACTAAAACTTTGCTAGTTAAAGGATTAGCATTCACAAACTTGATTTCTGGATAATTTAACAGCGATCGCTCCAGATAATCTTTGAGTTCTGCTGAATTGTGAAGTTCTTCTACTTTATATCTAGCTCTGCCTTTAACTTTGGTATGTACTGCTTGAATCACTGCAATTTTTGCCCCCGTGCTTGCTCTTGCAAAACTGCAATTTTGATATATATCTCCATTAGCAAAATTATAGGATATGTGACTGTATTTCTGTTAATAGAAATGTTAAGCCTTTCAAAGCCTATAACTTAATGAAGTAGGCAAAATAGATTAATTTTTATTTATGTTGATTGATTTTGATTTCTCAGCATCGTTAAGTTTTATGAAACTATAGGAATCCGGTTTGATTTCTGAATTTATTTGTGTAGGTAGGGAATAGGGAATGGGGAGTCGGGAGTAGGAAAGAAGCCTGATCTGAGTGTACTATTAACCGTAAATCAGCCGCACCGTTAGTTATTTTATAAACATCGGTATTAAAATCTGAGACTATATTTAACAAATCTTTAGCGATCGCTGATTGACCATCAACTAAGACTGCTATAAAAGCGTAGTCAAACTCTCAACTGTTTCCATCATCCGAAAGTCACAGAGAAAATTTTAAATTTATATCTCAAGTATTAATTATATTTGCATAATTCAGATTCCTGACTTATCTAATAAGTCGGTAATCCATTAGTATATACAGCAAAATTATGTCTTTAGACTCAAGCTATAAATTAAGGTAAATGTTAAGAATAAAAAATAGATTGCGCCAGAATTAAATATTGGCTGTAATCAGAAAAATATCCAAATCAGTTAACAGAAACGTCTAAGATTATGACAATTTCCACAAACAGCGATCGCCAAATTCAACAACTGCAAGAATTAATCCAAAATATTGACTCTGGAATGTTGACCACAGTCAATGATGATGGTAGCTTGCACAGTTGTCCTATGTACTCAATCAAAGAAATAGATTTAGAAGGAAGAATCTGGTTTTTTACTAGTTCCAACTCCCATAGAGTCAGTGAAATTGAACATAATCAGCAGGTAAATGTGAGTTTTTCTTCCTGTGAACAGCAGCTTTACGTTTCCATTTCTGGTACAGCACAACTCCTCAAAGACCGCCAAAAAATGGCAGAATTATGGAAACCAGAATTAGAAACTTGGTTTTCTCAAGGCTTAGATCAGCCAGATTTAGCATTACTCCAAGTCAATATTAAACAAGCCGATTATTGGGATAGTAGTTCAAGTTATCATCCCCAAACCATCAATTTTTCTTCCCTATAGCAATCCTAAATAATTTACAAACATCTCTCTATCTTGTCTACCCTGTCCTCCTTGTCTTGGCTGTTCACATATCAGAAAAGTGCTTTTAAAGTTGCTTGAAGTGGAGTAAAGCGCGATTACGAAAAAGGCGAAGATGGGCAGTGGCACAAAAGCCAAATAACTAATGTGTGATCAATTCTACTATTGAGCCAATTAACTGCAAAAAACCTATTTCTTTAGTTAGACGCTAACACAACTAATATAAAGATATTTTTCTTACTGGCAGTAGTAGTAAACTTCCGTCCTGGGGATATAAGCAAATCACAGTCAAACTCTTGATTATTCAAGATGAATAGCTGAAAGTTTGTCATATTCCCAGGTTATTTCTTAGGTGAAAAATTACATTATGGGACTAATATTTGATAGTCAATTTGAAGCGGCATTACAGTATTGGTAACAGGCATGAATTCATGGATTGGTATAGAAGCAGAGTTGAATCTTATACCAATTCACGAAATTACTGATATAAATCACTTCCTCTGCTTGCGATCGCCGAATAGAGTCAAGGCGCTGCTTGTTTATTTGTCTCATTTTTAAAGTGAAACGGTATTAGTTTTAATTACACAAAACTCAAGTAAATTATTTGAAGATTGTGTGAAGATAGCATAAAGATTTTATTTGGTGAGTATTTATATTGATTGTAAATCCGGCAGTTCTTCAGCATTCAAAAATTAGAAATATGCTGTACTTTACGTCCCTGATGTTCTGTTTGGTTACCTACGCAACATTATTAGTCTTTACTTATCAAAGGATTTTAAGTAACTAATTAAATAAGATTGGGGGGGACTTATGTAGCGTATATAACAATTTATTTGATACTCCATATCCTACAATCATTTAGCCTAAAAAGCTCATTCCTGATAAGTCTAGCTAAAGTCAGAATATTACTGCGTTTTAGCTCACCAAATTCAATCTACGGATACTATACAGTTTCTGTACGTATCATCTAAACTGAATATATGAAATTGCTATTTCCGGTATCAGCAATCAATAAGTTAAAAAAATCCCACTTTTATCTTTTCTTTGTTATTTTGTATTTAACGGGACAGTTCTCCACCATACGGTGAGTTTAAATATCAATTAAGTCAACGTTTCCCCGCATTTTGTAAACCAAATAAGCATTTTGTGCTTACAGTAACTTATGTCTGCAAGCGCCACATATCTTACTGGAATAAATTGCGTGGATAGACTTAAATGTGCAGCCTACTAGTATATCAACCTCAGAAACAATTACTAACGATTATGCCTAAAACTACTAACTTATCTATTATTCTTCCTGCTTTCATTCAAGCTGAGACTTTTGAGCATACCACAAATTTAGCCAGCCAAAATTTCTTAGGTAAATCTCGTTATGATGTTCTAAAACCATTACGTCAATGGTTAGATGAACTCGAAATTCAAAATCGAGAACTAGCACACTTTATTGCAAAATTGATTCCAGCCCAATGTCCTTTTGAGCGTGATATTGTGTTGTTCGGTCGTACCATAGCCCACATTCCCCCTATGTGCAAACTGAACCCTCTGTATGACCAATTTGTTGGCTTGCGTTTTCGAGCTTTGTGTTATTTAGTAGATCAGTGTGGCGAAGATATTCAGTCATACTGTTAAACGCAAACTGAGAACACAAAATATGGCAATTAAAATTGAACATCAACCCAGTCAAGAATATCTAAACAATTTGGGTGTGTTCACATGGGAGATTTGGGAAAAAGAAGTATCTCAATTTTCTTGGACTTACGATACTGAAGAGACGTGCTATTTTTTGACAGGTGATGTCATTGTTACGCCGGATGGCGGACAAGCAGTGCAGATGGGTAAAGGAGATTTGGTAACTTTTCCGGCTGGTATGTCCTGTACTTGGGAAATTATCAGCAACGTAAGAAAGCATTATTACTTTTCTTAATATACGGTGCTGTACACTGAGCGCACTTGTACTGAGCGCAGCCGAAGTAGCCGAAGTGTGAGTGCTGAGTGATATATTCTCTCACTACATCTCTGCGTCCTCTGCGCCTCTGCGTGAGATAAATCCTCCCGCATTCTTGCAGATACGAAAGAGCCAGAAATACTAATTTCTAGCTCAATAGCGTTGAGACAAAACAATACGGAACTAAAGGCAAACTGAGCTATAGAGTTTAGAATCTACCCAGATAATGCAATCCTAAGATGATGCCTACGCCTAAAATGTGACCAAAGGCTGTAGTGGCTAGTAATGCAGGTAAACCAAAACCACCAAAGAATTTTGCTTCGGGTAACGCTGGCTCGGAAGTAGGATACTGAATGCTAGATTTGCCAAAGGCGATGGCGATGATGTTAGCAACAATCATGATAAGGCCGATCGCGGGACTCCATTGTAGAGGGGCAGTGGCAGCAGCCAGTAAAGTGGAAGTCAGCACTAGATTTTGCTCCTGAATGTGTGAATGATTAGAAAATATCATCGGGAAATCTAGGAAGATTATTCAAGAAAACTCCCCGTTTTGCAGCAATATTTAACAGTTATTTTCAATCCTTAATATAAACAACTATCTGGCTGTGGCTACTGATAGTTTAATAGTGGGAGTCAGGAGTAGTTTACGCTACTTTTATCTTTAATTGTAAACTTTGTTTAATTGAAACTGCCTTTTGTCTCATCCTGTAGAATTTATATAGGAATACGGTTTAATTCCTGAATCTAATTGTGTAGGCAGGGAGTAGGGAATGGGGAGTAGGGAGTAGGAAAGACGGCTGATATGAGTGTACTGATTTTTTTCCCAAATCAAATATTAGTCCCATAGTCTCTCTTTAAATGTGATGCCATTTATTTTAAGAATGGTAGTTAGAATTTTTACTACAGAATTTACTTGTAGCCAGATAATAACTCTCTTTTTTTAGAGATCGCCACAGTCAAGCTATGTTAAAAGCGGCGATCGCTTTTAAAATGAGGTGAATTGCAACTACACAAAAGTTGATAGCGTCAAATAGAGTAAAATCACATTCTGGAAGTCATAGCTTGAAGAACCGTTCTAATTACTGGCAACTACAGCCATATATCAAACCTCAATGGGCAAATATTATCAAAGGCTTGATCGGCATTATCGGATATGTGCTGGCGACACTGACGTTAATTAATCTTGCAGGTAAATTAGCCGCACCTTTTGGACAAGGTAATGTAGTAGCGATCGCCCAACTAGCCGGGATTTGTGCTTTGGTGTTTCTGGTGCGTGGCTTTTTTCAGTCTGTGCAAGATATCTACATGGCTAAAGTGGCTTTAAGAGTGGCTTATGGTCTCCGCAAGCAAGTATATAGTCATTTACAAAAATTAGATTTAAGCTATTTTGAAACAGCCAAAACAGGTGATTTAGCTTACCGCCTCACAGAAGATATTGACAGGGTTGGGGAAGTTGTCAATAAATTGCTACACGATTTTATTCCCTGTGCGTTGCAATTGATTGCCATACCGATATATATGATTTATTTGAATTGGCAACTCACACTCGCCACAATTGTGATTGCACCATTAATGGGGGTGTTAATTGGCTGGTTTGGGGAAAAATTGCGTATATATTCCCTCAAAAGTCAAAATCGCGTGTCGGGTTTATCAGCAATTTTGACAGAAGTTTTTAGTGGGATTCGTCTTGTTCAAGCATTTGCAGCCGAAAATTATGAAATCGCTCGTTTTGGTTATGAAGCCGAACGTTCTTTAAAAGCCAAATATTCCGCCGAACGCCTCAAAGCCATTCAAATTCCCATCATCGGTTTTTTAGAAGCTTTGAGTGCTTTATCTTTGCTAATGGTGGGAGCGTGGCAAATTTATCAGCGTAATTTAACGGTGGGGGATTTTTTCAGTTACCTGGCTGCGGCGGCATTGTTAATTGACCCCATAGGACACACCACAACAAATTATAATGAGTTTAAGCAAGGGGAAGCATCGGTAGACCGAGTGTTTGAATTAATGGCAATTCAACCAAGGGTAATAGAAAAAACAATTGCGATCGCCCTGCCCCCAGTCAAAGGTAAAGTAGAATATCGCCACATTTCCTTTGCTTACAAACCCGGTGAACCAGTCCTGCAAGATATTAGTTTACTAGCATTACCCGGAGAAGCGATCGCCCTAGTGGGTGCTTCTGGCGCGGGAAAAACCACCTTTGTGAATCTCCTCCCCCGCTTTTATGATCCTGATGCTGGACAAGTTTTGATTGATGATATTGATATTCGGGATGTCAGATTACATAGTTTGCGGCGACAAATTGGCATTGTTCCCCAAGAAACGGTGATGTTTTCGGGGACTATCGCCCAAAATATTGCCTTTGGACAAGATAATTTTGATATGGATGCGGTGATAGCAGCCGCGAAAATTGCTAACGCTCATCAATTTATTACCCAGTTACCAGAAGGTTATCAAACTTGGGTAGGGGAACGAGGGGTAAATCTATCGGGTGGACAACGCCAAAGAATCGCGATCGCGCGGGCTGTGCTGCTCGACCCACAGATATTAATATTAGATGAGGCGACATCTGCATTAGATTCCGAATCGGAAGCCTTGGTACAAGAAGCCCTAGAAAGATTAATGCAGAACCGGACAGTATTTATTATTGCCCATCGATTGAGTACAGTGAGGCGGTGCGATCGGATTTTGGTTTTAGAAAAAGGGCAAATTATGGAATCAGGGAATCATGAGGAATTATTAAGGCTGGAAGGTCGCTATGCTAGATTTTATGCCCAGCAATTTAGTTAGTGGTTAATGAGAAAATACCTGTGAAGTGCGATCGCCTGCCAGTTGTCATACTACCAAGGATTACCAATCAATGTAAATCCAGCCCAATAATAAGGATGAGATAATTCATCCTCATCAAGCTCACTCAACTCATGTAACTCTGAAGAAGCAGCACCACGAATGCGGGGATTATCTTCCAAACTAACACGCTCTTTGAGCATATCAATTTGAGCTTGTCGTAGGGCTTCTGACTTAACTGGATTAGTTTTTAGTTTTCCGTAAAATTGCAGCATCAAAGCCAATGTTCCGCCATCACTCACCTCCCACAGACTTGCTAAAGCGGCTTTTGCGCCTGACTGTACAGCTAACCCAGCAAACCCCAGTTCAGCTTGAGGATCACCCAACGCCGTACGACAAGCACTCAATACTAATAACTGCACTGGAGGGTTATTGAGTCCGAGAGTTTTCAGTTCATCTAAGCGAATTTTTTTATCCCAAAACTGGATATAAGATTTATCCACAGAACCCTGAGCAAATTCAGCATGGGTAGCAAAATGTACTATTCCAAAAGGATACTTAGCACGTTCTTTTTTCAAGTTTTTGAGAGTGAAGTCTTGGTTTAATAAAGACTTACCCTTCCAGTTATTGTTAACAATATTAGATAATTCTAAGGGAACAGCAGGTAAAGGTTCCAGGTTTTGAAATTTTGATGCTCCCATTGCTAAAACCTGGGTTTTTGTAATATTGGTTAGTTGAAAATCGAGCAGACTAAAAGCCGGAATAATCGTTAAACTATACTTTTCAATTAAAAATGTTTTACCATCAGAAATCGCCGCTAAAGGAACAGTCCGTAAGCCACCTCCTAAACAAAATATCAGATTATTAATACCTTGTGTTTGTAATTCAGATGCCAAAGGAGTAATTAGGAAGTCATATATTTTCTTACCGGAAGCTAGATACCGCTTGCGCGAAGAACTGGGATTAGTAAGATCATTACGGAATTTTGTAACTAAGTTAGTCAATACTTCTTTTTTAGCTTCGGGGATACGTTTGTGAATTGGTGGTTTATCCGGTAATACCAAGATTAAATCGAGTTGGTCAGCAGTTGGTACTGCATATATTAAGGCACTTTTTTTCCCAACTTTTTGATTAATATTCTTGAGAGTTTGACTGATTTTGTTGACTTCAATAACCTGATTTGAAGGCAATTTTACCTGCATATATTCATCATATTGCTGCTTCCAACCCCTTTCAATATGGATAACAGCCGAGTTAATATCTTCCCTGTCTAGTAATTTTTTAATAATATCCGGCTGCAACCGAGATACGGGAAGTTTAATTTGTTTTTCTATTGGCGGAACGGCTTGGATTTCTGCTTGGCTAAACTTTAGCAAGTCCAGCCCAATTAGGAATAAACTGAGGGTTGAAAGAGCTAATAAGTTTAGCCTGCGCTTGTTCATTTTTTTATGAAAAAATATTATTAATAATTCTGACTGGATTAAGAGAAATAAGTCAAAGTTGTGTTATGCAGAAATCTTAAATGATTTACAACTATTTCTCTACCTTGTCTCCCTTGTCCTCCTTGTCTTTTGTGTCTCTCTGCTTCACAACTTATTTATGATATCTGCACTCTTATGTTCAAATCATACCCTAAATTTCTAGGTGTTGATTAAGAATTAGATTGGATTTGCTTTTGCTGTTCTTGTAGCCAAGCTTCAAACAGTTCATTCAATAATCTTGCTTTCATCTGCTCATCGAGTTGGGCTGGGATGAGTTTTTCTAGGCGCAAAATCACAACCCATTCGGTTATTCGGGCGGGAGGTAAAACTTGACCGGGTTGACTGCTGGATAGTAACTGTACCATTCCGGGATGAATTGCTTGTAGTTCAACTGGGCCGACTAGTCCGCCAGTTTGGGCTTCTGGGCCTTGGGAGTATTCTTTGGCTAGTTCTGCAAATGACTGTTCTTTGGCTTGGAGGCGAAAGTAGAGTTCTTGGACAAGTCCGATATCTTGAGTACGTAGTAGGGAATAAATGACTTTATCTAACTTGGCTTTGTTTTGAAAGAAGTATGATTCGAGTTTGTTACCCCAAGTAGCAATTTTGAATTTCTCGATTTTCAGTTTCCGAATTGTGACTGATTCAAGTTGATTGACTGTTATACCGTGATAAGCCATCCAGGCTTTAATGTCTGCATCGGTTTTTAACTGCCGTTCTAGGTAAAACTGCTGTTGAGCGCGAGTAATTTCTTCTGATGTACATTCTACAGATGCGATCGCTTCATCGATAATTAATTCCCGAATTAGCTGTGGCAACATTTGGTAACTTGCCAGTAAGGGAACTAGCTCAGTAGCCTGGATTGTACGGTTGCCAATTTGGAGAGCTTCTGTCATTTTTTATCCCAACTGCGATCGTCTCAGCCAGCAATTATTGTTACATATCTAGCTAGTAATTTTTCAATCAACATCATCAACTTTAAAACTTCCACTGTATTTGAATTGTTATGCTATTACACGGCTGGGTACAGGAAGCATATTCCGCCAATAAAATGCCTCTTGAGGTAAAACTACAGCATCAATTCTTTCAAAATCTAAACGAGTTGGATGGAAATCTGAAGTTGAGTCATCGTAAAGGTGTGGTGTCTCACTCAGGTCTGGAATGTAAGCTCCATAATACCGGAGAGTTGCATCTAAAAATCCATACTCCTCCACTGTCGCCTTCTCCATCACTTCCAAAGACATTCGCATTTCTTGTTCAGTCACCAATCTCGTTGAACTTTTAAACAGATGTCTATAACAGGCTGGAAAAGAGCTTTTAGGATTGATACATTCCTGAACAATTTCCAAATCTAAGTATCCCATCCCAAAAAATCGCTCACCACGATTCCCATCGCCAGAATCATCAAATCCAAAAAGATAGTATTCAACTAATTTATCGTGTTGAAACATCTTGAACTCACTCCAACCGCTTGTTCCTTGATAAGAAAGAATTATCGTTTTAGTTTCAAGCAGGAGTGAAAGAGCAAACGCTATCTCTTCCGATGCGAAAGCCCACCATATTGTCCAGTTATGTCCAATATATTGCCAAAGTAGCCGATGTTTGCCTCGTTCATTAAATGGTATTGGAGAAATATCGGTGTCACACTCAGCATTAAAGTAACTACACAAAGCCGAACTAACAACGTCAATTGGCGCTTCTACCAGAACTATACCAAAATGGTTCCATAAACCACCAGTTAAACCAAACCCTCGCTTTTTTGCAAGATTCACACTTTGCATAGACAAATCTAGCTCATTGCTCTACCAACAATCATGCTACTTCCTGGTATAACTCAACTGTCATATCAAGGCTCCCCAAGAGGTTTGAGTGTTATAAACTGGAATTTCCCATCAATTTGCCGTTGTAAAACGATACTGGTGATATCCGAACCTGTACAGGGCCAATGTCCGTAATAGCTATCAAGGGAAATTTTCAATTAATTTAAATTACAGGTAGCTAATACCATGCTTTAGTACCAGTATTGAGTATCTAAAGCAGTAACAATAAAGTTAGTACACAGGAATTTCATCCTAGCTGTAAAAATAACTTTAGAGAGATTTGTCACGACTAAGCAAAAATTCGGCTTCTAAAATTTAGGTTGTGATTATGCGATTGTCCAAAATAACCCGTTCTATACGTAGACTTAGTACCCATATTTTCGCCATATTTTTGGGAGTCTTGCTCACTGTTAGCACTTTGCAGGTGTTACCTTCGCAAGCGGAACCCGCACCCAGTCCAGTGAAGGTTGATGATGCACCAGAACTGATTGCCCAAAAACAATCCCCGGCGACTGCTGCTATCGGTAATAGTAGTTTTGTGACGGCGGCTGTGAATCGAGTTGGTCAAGCAGTGGTGAGAATTGACACGGAACGCACAATTACGCGCCGCCGTGTTGACCCATTTTTTGAAGACCCATTTTTCCGGCAGTTTTTTGGTGATGGTTATTCTCAACAATTACCACCAGAACAACTGCGTGGTCTAGGTTCTGGATTCATTATTGATAAAAGTGGTTTGATTTTAACTAATGCCCACGTTGTAGACAAAGCCGATAGAGTTACAGTCCGCCTCAAGGATGGTCGTACCTTTGACGGTAAAGTTCAAGGTATTGACGAAGTAACAGATTTAGCGGTGGTTAAAATTAACGCTGGTAAAGATTTACCCGTTGCAACTTTAGGTTCTTCTAATGCTGTACAAGTAGGAGACTGGGCGATCGCAGTTGGTAATCCTTTAGGTTTTGATAATACAGTTACTTTGGGTATTGTCAGCACCCTCAAGCGTTCTAGCGCCCAAGTGGGAATTTCGGATAAACGCCTAGATTTCATTCAAACTGACGCAGCCATTAACCCTGGTAACTCTGGTGGCCCTTTGTTGAATGAACGCGGTGAAGTAATTGGAATTAACACCGCGATTCGTGCTGATGCGATGGGTATTGGTTTTGCAATTCCCATTGATAAAGCTAAAGCGATCGCTACACAACTGGAAAAAAATGGTAAAGTAGCTCACCCCTATCTAGGCGTGCAGATGGTCACATTAACCCCAGAATTAGCGAAACAAAATAACAGTGACCCAAACTCTACATTTGAAATTCCAGAAGTAACCGGGGTTTTAGTGATGCGAGTTGTCCCCAATTCCCCAGCCGCTAAAGCTGGTATTCGCCGTGGTGATGTCATCCTGCAAATAGATGGCCAAGCTATTACCAATGCTGAACAGTTGCAAAACTTTGTGGAAAATAGCACCCTTGGTCAAGCTTTACAGGTAAAAATCCAAAGAGGTAGTCAAACACAACAGTTATCAGTACGCACTGCTGAGTTACAAAATGCTACTTCGTAAGTGCTAATTTTTGATATCTGAAAAATGGGGATAGGCTTAGGCTTATCCCCGTATTTTTTTGAGTTATGGCAGCTTTGATATAGTATGTCCGGGTAATGACTTATGAACTATAGGAATACGTTTTGCTCCCTGAATCTAGTTGTGTACGCAGGGAGTCGGGAGTAGGGAATGGGGAGTCGGGAATAGGGAATGGGGAGTCGGGAGTCGGGAATGGGGAGTCGGGAGTAGGGAATGGGGAGTCGGGAATGGGGAGTCGGTAGTAGGAAAGAAGCCTGATCTGGCCCGGATTTCTCACCACACCTTTCAAAGCCTGTGCAGGGGAGCAGGGGAGCAGGGGAGCAGGGGAGCAGGGGAGAATGAAGGTACTCTCTCAAGAGCCCCTCCGCACCTCTGCCCCTCTGCCCCATCAAACGCCTGAAGCTTGTGAGAAATGCGGGTCTGGGTGTACTGATTTTTTCCCAAATCAAATATGAGTCCTAATAAATTTCACACTTCAGACTTTTATTAGCATTTTCTGACATTACTACCACCTCAAAAACTGCCCTTTAACAGATGTTAGGGATAGTAATCTGATACATAATTCCACAATAGCAAGATTACTTATTTAATAAATACAACAAATGTCTGACCTTAAAAATGCTTGGGAACATAAATATATCACTACCAATGGTGTAAAACTGCACTATGTCACCCAAGGAACAGGCCCTTTGATGTTGATGTTACATGGGTTTCCTGAATTTTGGTATTCTTGGCGGCATCAAATACCAGAATTTGCGGAAAATTTTCAAGTTGTGGCTTTAGATTTACGTGGCTACAACGATAGTGAAAAACCCAAAGCACAATCAGCTTATATTATGGGTGAATTTATCAAAGATGTTGCGGGTGTAATTAAAGGTTTAGGTCACGAAAAATGCGTTTTAGTTGGGCATGATTGGGGTGGTGCGATCGCTTGGTGTTTTGCTCATGCTCACCCAGAAATGCTAGAGAAATTAATCATACTTAACTTACCACACCCCGCTAAATTTTCTCAGGGATTATCAACTCCCCAACAGTTACTACGTAGCTGGTATATGTTCTTATTTCAACTACCAATCATGCCAGAATTTCTCCTGCAAACTTTTGACTATCAGCCAATTGCTCAGATTATTCAAGGCACAGCAGTTAATAAAAATGCTTTTACTGCCTCTGACCTAGCAGCTTATAAAAATGCGGCTGCTAAACCCGGTGCTTTAACAGCAATGCTCAACTACTATCGCAATGTATTTTCTCACTTTTTACCCAACAAAAATTGGGGAATTTTAAATATTCCTACACTGATGATTTGGGGTGAAAATGATACTGCCCTTGGGAAAGAGCTTACCTATGGAACTGATACCTATGTCAGCAACTTGCAAATTCAGTATATTCCCCATTGTGGGCATTGGGTACAGCAAGAGGAACCGGATCTAGTGAATCGATACATGCGTGAATTTACGGGAATTTAATATACTAAAAAGTAGAATTACTGAGTGCCAATTAATAATATAAAAATTCCGGTTAACAACCAATGACAAATCAAAATAAATGCTTGTATTTCTTAAAAAGATTTAACAAGATAAAGATTGGTAATTTTAGGTAAGTTTTGTGAGCGATCGCCAGCCCAAAACCCGCATCCACACTGTTTTTATGTCTTTGACCAAACTATTAAACATCACCTTGATTTTGTGAGTTAAATCAACATTGTCCAGAAAATTAGTGAGATAATAGAATCGTGAGGAAAAGAACGGTTACAACTTCAATACAAAGGGGAAAGATTATGAAATTCAAGCTAATTGCCGCTATAGCCTTAGCAACCACTCCCCTCATTTTTGCCACCTCTGTGAAAGCAGGGAATTCGCAAGATTTACAAAGGCTTTTATCTACTGGGGAATGTCAGAGGTGTAATCTAGCTGGAGTTGACCTCAGTGGCGCTCATTTAATTGGTGCAGATTTACGTGGTGCCAACCTTTCTAAAGCTAACCTTGTAGGCGCAAACCTCGAAGGTGCAGACCTCACCAACGCAAATTTGAAAGGAGCTAACCTATCTTCAACTTTTGTCACCAACGTTAACTTTAAAAAAGCTAATCTTGACGGCGTGAATTTTACCCGCGCTCAAATTCATGACTCCAACGTCTACGGCGCATCAATGGACAATATGAATATCACCGATGCAGATATTTTCAACACGGGCATCGGTGTTGGTGGTGAAGAAGGCGCACAAATGCCAGATTGGGACTAATTTGAACTTAAGTAGACTCGTTTCCCATAACTGTGGAAATTGGGTGTAGGGGTGAAAGGGTATGGGGCTTCGCCGTGAGCGTTAGCCGAACGGTGTAAAGGTTTTGAAGACATACACCCCTGTACCCCGACACCCTTACACCCATTCTCATCAGACAACTGTTGTGTGTCAGCCCTGATTTATCAAAGCCAGATACGTGAATACAGAAGAACTTTTATTAAGTATTCATATCAATGACCAATGGATTCATTGACGAATCTGGCTGAAGATAGCTTTAATATTCAGTTAAAATCGGCGATTAACCTTGTATAAATGAGAGGTGATCTGATTTTTGCATGAATTGTACTTGCAGGAGTACGATTATCAGCAACTGATACGGCATAGGATAATCTCATCCTGAAGGTTGCCGTTGATTGAAAAACACAAAACACAGATAGATGTAGTAACACAGCCTACAATTTTTGGCTTCTGTCCTTCTAGTGACTGTCTACCTTGGAGTTGATGCAGTAGAGGTTAGAGGCATTTATGGTTATAGGGAATACAATGTGTTACCCATCTAAGTCTGATCAACTTGTGCCTTGTCCAATCACAGCCTTTTGGTTGTCATTGTCCAGATAAAAAAACCCAACTGTCAAATTTATGGAAATTAAGATGCCAGAACCAGAATTCGCAGAAACAAAATCCACAGAAGCAGCAGTGCCAGATATCAACAGCCAAACAGGTACCATTACTAAACTCCAGCCTCCTGCTCAACCTCAAGAGGAATGGGTGAAGTACGGCGAACAAATTTCTAGCTTTTTAGCATCACTGCCTGAGTACCTGGGGAGCTTGTTCAGCAAATATAAGCAACCCTTAGTTGTTGTTGGCGCAATTGTGACAGCACTTGTCGCAGTTAAGGTACTTTTGGCAATATTAGATTCTTTGAATGATATTCCTTTAGTAGCACCTACCTTTGAGTTGATTGGGATTGGTTACTCTGCTTGGTTTATTTACCGCTATTTACTCAAGGCTTCAACCAGAAAAGAGCTAACTAACGAAATTACAACACTCAAATCACAAGTTGTTGGTAAAAACGCTCCTAGCGCATAATATAGCAGGAGGCAGTGGTTCGGCTACTTCGACTGCGCTCAGTACAAGTTCGCTCACCAACCAGGCAGAAGGCAGGAGGTAAAAGTCTTACTATGCCCGACTGCTATAACTGACTCTCGCTGCAATTTAATTTCAAACACAGAAGAGAGGGTAGTGCAGAACACTGCCCTCTCTTCTGGTAAATTCAACTCAATGCCTGAAACTCCTGAGAATACTGAGTTATTACTCAGCACTTTGCTACGGTTCGTTGGCTAATTTATTTTCAGACAGTGAAGTTTGTTCAGGTAAGCGCACAATATTCTCAGAAGAAATTTTATCTAGTCTTCCCAGTTTAACTAAAGCTTGATGCACCATTGCTGCTACTTCTGCTCTAGTGGCTGCTTGATTGGGAGACAAGAATTGAGGGTTAGCATCGGTAATTACCAAACCATTGGCTGTGGCAGTCGCTACCTTAGCCACGGCATATTTAGGAATTTTTTTGGCATCTTGATAAATACTTAGCACCTGTGCGGGTTTGGCTGGTTGTTTGAGATTTAACCCACTTACCAGCGCCACTAAAACTTGTACACGGGTAATTTTTTGGTTGGGTTTAAAAGTTTTGTTGGGAAACCCCTTTAAAAAACCTGTACCCACAGCGCGGTCAATTGCTGGTGTTGCCCAATATTTACCTGAGACATCTTTAAAGGGTACAGAATTTTTACTCAGTTCTGTGTCAAAAGCTTTCTGGAGAATGGCTGCAAATTCCGCGCGATTCACAGGCTGATTTGGTCTAAACGTGTAATCTGGGAAACCTTTGATAATTCCACGCGCCGAAAGTGCATTAATAAATCGAGCCGCCCAAAAATTTTTCGGCACATCATTAAAGGCAATAGGTGGTGGAATAATTGATTTTTGTTCAGCAGGGGTAACTAAGGGTAAGGGCGATGAGGTAACTGATGACTCTGGATTTTTAGACGTAGAAAAAGGTACGGTTTTTGGTGTTGAATTAAGTGGAATTACTTGGACTGGTGGCAGGATTTGAGGGGAATTTGGGCTGGGTTCGGGGACTACTTCTTTGGGAGATACAGGTGCAGCTTCAACTTGAGGATTAGTGCTTGGCTGCACCTGGGAAGCTGGAGCAGTAACGGCGGGAGTTGGTTGCGTTTGGATTGTGGAAGTTGGTGTTGGCGACAACACTATATTGAAGTTCCAGCCAGCATCTCGGCGAGAAAATGACCACCAGAGAATCCCCCCGATCGCACCGAAGGCAACTAAAATGGCAATAAATTCATCAAAGCCAAGGGCTGTTTTTTCAGATGACTTGGGGTCGGAAGGAGGTAAGTTGGTCATCGTATTTTCCCTGAAATTGCAAAGTTCCCACTCAAAAATCAACAAGCTTGGGCGATAAAAGCCGCAGCTATCTAAACAAAACCCGCACTTCGACTACGCTCAGTGACCGCATTTCGGCAAGCTCAGTGAACACGCTTCGACTTCGCTCAGTGAACACCTATGCGGGTTTACAGCTTAATTGTCAGATATCATCTCAAAGCATTTATTTCATCCTTCATACTTCATACTTCATACTTCATACTTCTAAAGCACTCTTAAAATGCTGGGAATGCTATCAATCGCTTCCAGACTGCGAATTTCTTCTAAAGCTTGGCGGAAGTCGCCTTCTTTCACATCATGGGTAACAACCACAATTTCTGCTAATCCTCCCTGAAAGCCAGTTTGCACCACAGATTCTAAACTTACACCATGATTACCAAAGCAAGTACCTAGTTTACCAATGACACCAGGGTGGTCTTTGGTGAGAAAGCGGGCGTAAAATCTGGTAACTAATTCCGAGATCGGGGTAACTTGGCAGTAATCTTCATGTCTACAAGTGAGCAGGGGATTTGGTGCGGTTGTATTACTCTTGAGGGCTGCTGTCACACTTAAAATATCTGAGGTGACAGCACTGGCTGTTGCACCTGCACCCGCACCGGGGCCAAAAAACATCACTTGGCCGATGGGTTCACCTTCTACAAGAATGGCGTTATACACACCGTTAATACTAGCCAATGGGTGAGATTTAGGTACAAAGGTGGGATGTACTCTCACAGATAACTGGGAGTGGTCATTATTTTGGTATTTAGCGATCGCTAATAATTTAATCACAAAGCCCAATTTTTCAGCGTATGTAATATCTGTCTTGCTAACTTGACGGATACCCTCACAATAAACATCTGGTAAATGAATGCGTCCACCAAAACCCAAAGATGCCAAAATCGCAATTTTATCGCCTGCATCTAAACCATCTACATCGGCTGTCGGGTCAGCTTCAGCATAACCCAAGCGTTGAGCATCAGCTAACACATCCCCAAAATCACTGCCTTCAGTTTGCATCCGGGTGAGGATATAGTTAGTCGTACCGTTAACAATGCCAATAACAGTGTGAATCCGGTTAACACTTAAAGCTTGCTTCAGGGGTTGAATCACGGGAATTCCCCCACCAACAGCCGCTTCTAACATCACATAAACCCCGGCTTCATTGGCGGCGTTGAAAATT
This sequence comes from Nostoc sp. FACHB-190, assembly GCF_014696905.1. Lineage (NCBI taxonomy): Bacteria > Bacillati > Cyanobacteriota > Cyanophyceae > Nostocales > Nostocaceae > Nostoc > Nostoc sp. FACHB-190. The sequence goes on along the minus strand of NZ_JACJQW010000021.1, from coordinate 26,059 downwards.
TCTGCCCCAAATCTGGCGATCGCTGCTTTGTTAGCTGTGACGATATGTTTACCATTTTTGATTGCTTGGAGAATGAGCGATCGCGCCGGTTCCAATCCTCCCATCACCTCAACTACAATATCCACAGCCGGATCATTGACAATCGCGGCCAAATCGGTTGTGATGACTGACTCTGGTAATTCTACAGCACGGGGTTTGTCAGGCGATCGGACACCCACCCGATAAATTTCGATTTCTCCCAACAACGGATGACGGCCAACAGCATCTTGTAGTAGTTGCACCGTACCTGTACCTACAGTACCTAATCCCAATATTCCTAGCTTTACACCCACAAACTTTTCATCCATCTTAGTGCTGAGTGCTGAGTCACCGAAGTTTGCAAGGGCGGGGGAAACCCCCGCACGCAACTTCTCGCTGAGTGCTGAGTGGTTATGTATAGCAGTCGAAGTATAGGTTAGGAAATTTAAAAAGCATGAATGCTAGATATAGTAAAACTTTTACCTCCTGCCTCCTGCCTTCTGCCTCCTGCCTCCTGCCTCCTGCTATAACCACCAGAACTCTTGTTTCAGCAAGTATATATACAAAACAATTGTAGGGTGAGCATCGCCCACCCTACAGATTATCCTGCTTCAGTTATATTTTGTCAGTTGTCTTAATCTATTGACTAATGACCCTTCGGGTGAGCCAGTGAGGGAGTCGGGGAACCCGCCCAACGCACTGGCTCACCAATGACTAATGACTAATAACCAACTTAGTAAGTTTCTACGTGCCAACGACCAGCTTTCTTGATTTCTTTTTGGTAATCACTCCAGGTTACACCTTCTTTGGCAGCCGCAGCAGTTAAAGCTGCATCAATGCCATCTTCCATACCGCGTAAACCGCAGATGTATGTGTGGGTTTTTTCATTTTTAATCAATTGCCACAATTCATCAGCGTGTTCTGCTACGCGGTCTTGAATGTACATTCTGCCGCCTTGAGCATTCTTTTGTTCGCGGCTGATAGCATAAGTCAAGCGGAAGTTATCAGGATACTTCTGCTGTATTTCTTCCAACTCTTCTTTATAGAGAATGTTGGGAGTTGTTGGCACACCAAATATCAACCAAGAGAATCCTTTAAACTGATAATCTGGGTTAGCTGCTTTTTCTGCATCTTTAAACATCCGCCACAAATATGTACGCATAGGCGCAATACCTGTACCAGTTGCCATCATAATCACATTAGCTTCGGGGTCGCTGGGTAACAACATCTCTTTACCCACGGGGCCTGTAATCTTAACTTCTTCCCCAGGCTTTAAGAAACACAGATATGTAGAGCAAACACCATATACTGTTTCACCAGTTTCTGGATGCTTGTATTCCAACTGACGAACACACAATGAAACTGTCTTATCATCAACATCATCACCATGACGAGTTGAAGCTATAGAATACAGTCTGAGCTTTTCTGGCTTACCGTTTTTGTCCACACCAGGGGGAATAATCCCAATACTTTGACCTTCGATGTACTTCAAGTTACCACCAGACAGGTCAAATTTAATATGTTGAACAATACCAATTCCACCATCTCCAACCAACGGCTCATTAGAGATACACTTACCGATAAATGGAGCATTGGGACGGTAGGTATTTACGGGAACGTCAGCATGGGCTTTTTTGGCTTGTGCTTGAGTCATGGTGTTGCCTTTTGTGTCCTTACTATTGGCTTTCGCAGGTGTGGCTTGACCATTTTCCCCACTGTTAGCACTCACTGTAGGTACAGCACTGGCAAACGCGGCTTTGCCATTTGCTTGCTCTAAAATGCTTGCGGGTAGAATGCTAACAATTTTGCCGCCTAGGCGAGTGATACGTCGCATTTCTTGGTTCATGCGGTTGTAAGGCACTCTGATGAACACACTGCCACTTTTACGAATTGGGTAGTTCGTTTGATCAGTTGCTTCGTTCTGACGCAGACCCACCACTTCGTACACGAAGACGCGGCTACCTGATTCTGTGTTGGCAGCACCCTCAACAGTACCTTGATTGAACATTCTGTCTATCACTCCGATATTACTTAACCGTTTTTCAAAAACAACTATTCCCATCACTTAGCCAGATTTTAGTTTATCGGATTTTGGGATACCAAAACTAGCGCGTTGGGAAAGAGGCATCAAAAAATGATACCTTGCTAAGTACACTCGCTCCAGACAAGCAGGTATTGGAATAAACACACCTGTTCATCCTCTAAAATAGAGGATAAGTCCCTGACAGAATGTTAACCATGAGTCAATTTAATCTTTTTTTCGTGAATTATTTTTGATAAAATCACTGCTGATGACCTCAACAAACCAGAAGCAAACACTTTTGAGCAGCTACAACTAATGCTTGATAGAGGCGAATTCTACTCTGTACTACTTGGCTTTTGTTGCTGATTTCTTTATGTTTTTTTTAACAGTCCTGCTGAAAAATAAAGATAACATAAACTATGACCATGAACTTCACTGAATATCCAACTTAGATTAACTTCAATCAGTGGGAGTTCAGGTTTATATTTATACTTTAAATATTTACTCAAGATTACGATTCAGCACATCAGGCTAACTGCTCAATATCTACTCCTTCTTGCGGTAGATTTTCAAGATGAATGTTGCAAATGAGAGTTAACACCACTGACGCAACTGTAAATCTCCGAACTTGGCTTTCATCACAAAATTATACCCACTCCTACTGGGAAGATAGCTATCTCACAAAGAAGATGGGTGAAGAACAAAATTTGTGCTGTGTCGAGAAAACTTATGTTTAAATGATTAATCTGACAGTAGCACCACAAGATTCATCCTGATATCAAATCTTGTATAGGATTACCCATTCTGTTAAAATTAAGTATACCACTAGGATTAAATACTTACTAGCTGCAAAATAAGGCAATCTCAGACGAGTAACAGCCGCTAATTTGGTTGTACACCCGTCTGATAATAGTTATGTGGCTGAGTAGCAAGAACACAGGAAAAACCAATGGGGTAGACTCCTGGCTTCAAAAATCTGCTGTGTGAAAAATTATTGATTGACACATTTAGTATTTAGAGGAGATTTATGACAAGTAAGCCGGAACGCGTGGTACTAATTGGAGTAGCCGGAGACTCCGGGTGCGGCAAATCTACTTTTTTGCGTCGTTTAATAGACTTGTTTGGCGAAGAGTTTATGACAGTTATCTGTTTGGATGACTATCATTGCTTAGATCGCAAACAGCGCAAAGAAACTGGGATAACTGCACTTGACCCCAGGGCAAACAATTTTGACTTGATGTATGAGCAAATTAAAGCTCTCAAAGAAGGTCAAACCATTAATAAGCCGATTTATAACCACGAAACCGGCCTGATTGATCCCCCAGAAATAGTAGAACCAAATCACATTATTGTGGTTGAAGGTCTACATCCTTTATATGATGAACGGGTGCGATCGCTCCTTGATTTCAGCGTTTATTTTGATATCAGCGATGAAGTTAAAATTGCTTGGAAGATTCAACGCGATATGGCAGAAAGAGGCCATCGCTACGAAGATGTTTTAGCTGCTATCAACTCTCGTAAACCTGACTTTACAAAATATATCGAACCCCAAAGAGAATTCGCTGACGTAGTTCTCCAAGTACTGCCCACAAACCTCATCAAAAACGACACCGAACGCAAAGTTTTGCGGGTACGGATGTTGCAACGCGAAGGTAAAGAAGGATTCACTCCTGTTTACTTATTTGATGAAGGTTCCACCATTAACTGGACTCCTTGTGGACGCAAGCTTACCTGTTCCTATCCAGGTATGCAACTGTACTATGGTTCCGATGTTTACTATGGCCGCTATGTCTCAGTACTCGAAGTAGATGGTCAATTTGACAACCTAGAAGAAATCATCTACATCGAAAACCATCTCAGCAACACATCCACCAAGTACGAAGGTGAAATGACTCACTTGTTACTCCAACACCGTGAGTATCCTGGTTCTAACAATGGAACTGGTTTGTTCCAAGTGCTGACAGGTCTAAAAATGCGTGCCACCTACGAACGTTTAACATCAAAGGAAGCAAAACTAGCAGTTCAAGTCTAAACAAAACAGCAGTGTTTGTGTCAAATTTTTTGGGGGTGCTTCCGGGGGCATCCCCTTTTTATTTTTGTAGTGATGGGAGTGGTGAGTAGGGAGTAGTACAAAAAGGCAAAAGTAAAAGGTCAAAAGGAAAAAGAAAAAATACGGATACTACAAGCTTTTTAGCAATTCCTTATGGTCGGTTTATTTACGCCGAACTGTACTAGGACTAGGTTCAAAATGCCTCTATAAATCTCTAACCTCTAACCTGTAACCTCTAACCTTTAGTTTTCTCATCGAGGACGCTTGTGTATTTATTAATTCCTGCTGCCGGTGTCGGTAAAAGAATGGGTAGTAACCGCAATAAACTTTTTCTTGAGGTACAGTCAAAACCGATTATTGCCTGGACTTTGTTAGCGGCGGAAGCAGCAAGTTCTATTAGTTGGATAGGAATTATTTCTCAGCCTAGTGACTGGCCTGACTTTAAAAATATCATTGCTGATTTGTCGCTGACTAAACCTGTGGAATTTATCATTGGTGGTAGTACTCGGCAAGAGTCGGTTTACAACGGCTTGCAAGCGTTACCACCAGAAGCGGAACAAGTATTAATTCATGATGGTGCTAGATGTTTGGCTACACCAAATTTGCTAAATGCTTGTGCAGCAGCAATTCGCCATTGTGCTGGGTTAATTGCAGCTATACCAGTGAAAGACACGATTAAAATTGTTGATGAAACTGGCATAATTCAAAGTACGCCTGACCGACAACATTTGTGGGCTGCCCAAACTCCCCAAGGATTTAATGTCCAGTTATTGAAACAGTGCCACGCCGAAGGTATTCGTCAAGGTTGGGAAGTGACGGACGATGCAGCGTTATTTGAAAGATGTGGTATTGAAGTGCGAATTGTTCCAGGTGAGGAGACGAATTTAAAAGTTACTACTCCCCAGGATTTAGCGATCGCTGAATTTATTATCAGTCATCGGGGAGGGTGAGGGAGACAAGGGGGACAAGGGGGATTAGGAGAATATGAAGAATTGTTAAGGAAATTTTTGACTTTTGCAACAAAATCAAGTATAATCCCACACACTTGTTAATCGTCAGTTACTAGTCATCAGTTGTCAGTGACCAATGACTAATAACTATTGACTATTGACCCCTTCGGGGTTCGCCAGTCGCTCATAGGGGGAACCCCCAAGACCGCGCTGGCTCACTATTGACCATTGACTCACACCCAATGAAAACAGCCACCGCGACCAAGACAGCGACTAAAATTGAAGCAATTCTCTATTTGAAGGGTAAGCCTTTATCTCTCAGTGAAATAGCCGAATATGCAGCTTGCGATCGCGCCACTGCCCAAGAAGGCATAATCGAACTGATAGATAGTTACGCCCGAAGAGATAGCGCCTTAGAAGTTGTTGAAACCACAGATGGTTACAGCCTGCAACTAAGAACTGATTTTCAAGATTTAGTACAAACACTGATTCCGGTAGAATTGGGAGTAGGCGCATTGAGGAGTTTAGCGGCGATCGCTCTCAATAGTCCAATTTTGCAAAGCGACTTGATTAACCTCCGGGGTTCAGGTGCGTATCAGCATGTTCAAGAATTAGTCGAACTTGGTTTTGTCAAGAAACGCCGAGATAACGAATCCCGTTCTTACTCGCTACAAGTAACACCAAAATTTCATCAGTACTTCCAAATCGAACAACTCCCCCAACCATTTGACACTAAAGAACAGCAACTAGAATTAGACCTAGCTATTGAAGATGAGGTAGAAGAGGTAACAGGTTAGAGGTGACAGGTGACAGGTTAGTAGGACTTAAGGGGTATAGGGGTGTAAGGGTGTAGGTTTTAAAAACCCTTATACCCCTATACCCTTACACCCATTCTTCACATACAACCTTGGCGCTAAGTCCTGGATATAAAACCCATACCTGTGGAAAAGACGCTACCCTTGTACTATGGTTTAGAGTAGAATTAGCAACTAAGCTAAAAAAGACTGCCAATGGTGTTTGACCCTGACTTTTTGAATGACAACTCCGAGGAACACCCGAATCAACTTCTAGGCGAGAACTTTGAGGAAAATCCCAATCAGTTACTCCAGTATTTGCAGCATCAGTCGCCTGATGTGTTAGCGCGTGTCGCCCAGTCTGTCAGCCCTGAAATTAAGCAAATAATTTCCCAAAACGTCCAAGGGCTAGTGGGAATGCTACCCGCAGAAAACTTCAACGTGCAAATTACGACAGACAGAGAAAATCTGGCTGGGCTATTAGCATCAGCAATGATGACGGGGTATTTCTTACGGCAGATGGAACAAAGAATGCAGTTAGATTACTTGTCTGAGGGGCAATAGTCAATTTTAGATTTTAGATTGGTGAAAAGTCCAAAATCTAAAATCTTGGACGATTGACTATTTTTTCGGATAGACACCTGACTGCACTTTTAAAGTCTGTATTTTGCCACTGCGGTTGATTTCAAGTACGAGGATATCGCCGACTGTGCTGGATTCTACTAGCTTCTGCACTTGGGCGGCTGTTTTAACTGGTTTTGCGTTCACTTTTTGAATTATGTCACCAGGAAGCAGACCAGCCCGTTTTGCTGGCGAGTTATCTAATACGCCCTTAATCACCACGCCAGAATCTTGTTTGATGTTGAGTTTGTTTTCGAGATTAATTTGCTGCTTTTTGGTGGGGTTTAAGTCTGCCATTTCAATTCCCAAAAAAGGATGATCTACCCGCCCTTTAGTAAATAATTCTTTAGCCACACGGGCGGCGGTTTCAATTGGAATGGCAAAACCTAATCCTTGGGCATCAGCACGAATGGCGGTATTTACGCCGATAACTTCACCTTGGGCGTTTAACAATGGCCCGCCAGAATTACCAGGGTTAATAGCTGCATCAGTTTGGATGAAACTTACACGTTTATCTGGTACACCAACTTGGGCGCTGGTGCGGTCAGTGGCGCTGATAATGCCGATGGTAACAGTGTTATCTAAACCCAGAGGATTGCCAATAGCGATCGCCCATTGTCCAGGAATCAAATTTTGCGAATTGCCCAGCTTCACCGTCGGCAATTTATCACCAGGAATTTTCACAACCGCTACATCTGTAATCGTATCAATACCTATAACTTTGCCCTCAAAAGTCCGACCATCCTTGAGGGTGACTTGGACTGTATCTGTATCAGCAACTACATGGGCATTGGTCAGTAATTCACCTTTTTGACTCAAAATAAATCCTGAACCTGTGCCGCGTTCAATCCGTTCCTGGGGAATGGCTTGTTCTTCATCACCAAAAAAGCGGCGCAAGAGGGGGTTTTTTAAAGCGTCAGAGATGGGATTTGCGACTTTTCGAGTTGCATTAATGCGGACTACAGCCGGGCCGACTTTCTGCACTGCTGTAGCAATAAAATTCACATTATCTCCACCAGTCGCTCCCAAACTACCACTAGGGGCAGAGGGAGTGGCAGATTCTGGAGGTAAAGCTGCTGTTACATTTCTTAACTCTCGAAATGAGCGATTTTGCGTCAGGAGATAGCGACTACCAAATAGACCTGCACCACCACCAACCAATAGTAAAGATAAGTAAATAGCCAGTTGCTTCAAAGATAAATTCATAATAATTACGCTTAAGGACAGCAATGCAGTTGCTAATTTCTAAGTGTAGTCAAGCAATTCGTAAGTGGACAGATAAATTTAACATCAAGTTGCTTAATAAATATTAAAATTCAGAAATCGGTGATTAACAAAGAGCTTGACTGCTGGGAAAAATCATCAATATCTACCTAATAGTTATACAACTAACATTTCTGGGAAGACTAGTCTTAATTGAGCAAGATGAGATCCCTAGACGGTGATGAAATTTCCTAAGTATATCAATGGTCACTTTGATGCAACGGTGCAAATTACTGACTAGATCATTGCTAGGAAGATTGATGCTGGGGGTCGTACTTTAGTTGATCGGGTATTCGCTGTGCTGACTAATTCCCCATTGTTTTCCCAGAGTTTATGGAAGTATTTACACGCGATCGCCTGACAATTCTCAAGAACTTGTACATTCAAGGCTTGATTTTTCCCAAAAATGTACACCTTGAACGAAATATCCAACTGCTACAAAGCAAAAACTTAGCAGCAGGATTGGCTAAAATTCCTCACTTGCTTGGTTGGCTCACGGGTAAATATCCAAGTTCTTTAGAGGAGGTGAGATATGTCTATCATTAGCCTAAGAAAAATTCTGAACAAAAAAGAATTATTATCCCTGCTTCAGAACTTAGCCAATCAACTCAACAGTGCTATTCAGATTGAACTGTTAGATGGTACACCATTGCTCAGTATTGGTACGCAAACGACAAACAACCGGTATCCGATTGAGATTGCTGGAAAAAACATTGGTTGGGTAGTTGGGACAGAACAAATACATACAGTTGCAGCCTTACTGTCGCTGTTAGCCAAACAAGAAGCCGAAAAAAAAGAACTAGCGAAAGAATTACTAGAGCGATATCAGGAAATTGATTTATTTCAAGATATATCGACACAACTAACAACGAGTTTAGATACCAAACAAATTGCCCAACTCGTGCTTCAGGAAATAAGTCAATTAATTGAATCATCTGCGGGGACGATTTTATTGCTGAGTGAAGATGCCGCAACTTTAGAAGTAATTGCCCAATTTGGGAATTTATTTGAGCAGAGTCTAATTCCCTCGACCACAGGCATTATTGGTCACATTATCCAATCTGGGCGTGCAGAACTGATTAATGATGTGCAAACTGATCCACGCTTAGGAGATGAGAAAAACATTCATGGGCTGATTTGTGTTCCCCTGCGTGCCAAAGAACGGATACTAGGTGCGATCGCTCTGGGGACAAATCAAATCGACGCATATACAGCTGGACATCTGAAATTGGTGAGTATTTTTGCTTCTCAAACCGCAGTCGCCATTGAAAAAGCCGTGCTGTATGAACAAAGCACCCAAGCAACCGCCCAAGCCAAAGCCCAAACAGAAAAACTCCAGCAGGCTTTACAAGATTTACAACTGGCGCAAACCCAGTTAATTCAAAGTGAGAAAATGTCCAGTTTGGGACAACTAATAGCCGGTGTTGCCCACGAAATCAACAATCCGGTTAACTTTATTTGTGGCAACTTGCGCTGTGTTTCTGAGTATGCAGAAGACTTACTGCACTTATTACAAGAGTATCAGAAGAATTTTCCTGTGGTGTCGGCTGAGTTGGCATCAGAGGTTGAAAATATCGATGTGGAGTTTATCAGTGAGGATTTGCCCAAACTACTAGATTCTATGAAACTAGGGAGCGATCGCATTGTAGAAATTGTCAAATCCCTGAAAAACTTCTCCCGCCATGACGAAGCCCAAATCAAAACCGTCAACATCCACGACGGTATAGAAGGGACGCTGATGATTCTTCGCCATCGCCTGAAAGCGACTTCCCATCGCCCAGAAATTCAAGTGATCAAAAACTATGCCCAACTTCCCCCAACTGAGTGCTATCCCGGACAGTTAAATCAAGTGTTTATGAACATCTTGGCAAATGCCATTGATGCTTTAGAAGAATCAATTTTCCACAGTCAATTAACTCAACCTCAAATCACCATTCACACCCAAACCCTAGACCATCAGTGGATTGTGATTCGCATTGCTGACAATGGCCCAGGGATGAAAGAAGAAATCATCCAACGAATTTATGATCCCTTCTTCACCACCAAAGAAATTGGTAAAGGCACTGGCTTAGGTATGGCCATCAGCTACCAAGTCATTGTTGAGAGACACCAAGGAATTCTCCAGTGTCATTCTCAACCCGGACAAGGCACAGAATTCTGGATTCAAATTCCGATTAATTCTTTGGTAGCCCATGCTGAGAAGTATCAAGACATCACAGATTTTGCCGTGAACAGTGTTGTCCAAAAAACCAAGATATCCCCAGCAGAAGGTTTCATTTCCTCTCCAAACAATATGCTCAAATCCCATGAAATGCTGATTCGCCACAGTCAAATCATCCGGCGACTGTCACGGCAAAGTCCAGATGTCAGTACAACTTCCGCCAGTGAAATTTATCAAATTTTCCAACGTCATCCCATTGCCTTAAAGCTTTACTCCACCTTATTGTCCTGGTTTGCTTGTCCCGCCCCTACCCACAATTAGGAAACTCTCAATATGTCTAGCCAACTTGACGAATTTAACCGTCATCTCTTGGAAAAATGTCCCGTTGGTCTGGTACTCTACCGCACAGATGGGACTTTAATTCATACCAACTCCGCCTACGCTGAGATTTTGGGGCGCACTGTTTCAGAAACTCTCCACCTCAACAATTGGCAGATCACTCCTGAGAGTTATATTGCCACTGAGCAAGCCATTATCGAAAACTTAGCAAAAACTGGTCGCCACGGGTCTTATGAGAAAGAATACATCCACAAAGATGGACATTTAGTGCCGGTGAGAATCTCTGCGGCCATAGTTGAACAAGATGGAGAGAAGTTGATTTGGTCGAGTGTGGAAGATATTACTGACCTCAGACAAACTCAAAAAGCATATCAGGAATCTGCAAAAATCTTAAAACAGAGTGAAGCACGATACCGTTCTTTGATTAAAGCTAATACGCAAATTGTCTGGGTGAGTTCACCAGAGGGAATTTGCTTTGAACTTACCGACTGGATAGCTTACACCGGGCAAACTTTAGCAGAAGCCGAAAACGGCGGTTGGATTGATGCCGTTCATCCCGACGATCGCGGCTACACTGGAGAAGCTTGGGGTATTGCTGTTGCCAACCTCAGCCAATATCAAATTGAATATCGCATTCGTGGTAAAGATGGCAACTATCGCTACTTTTGGGTCTGGGGTGCGCCTGTCATTGAAGATGATGGTAGCGTCAAAGAGTGGATTGGCACTTGCACAGATATTCACGATCGCAAACTCGCAGAAGCAGAAAATCAAAGATTAAAAGAAAAATATCGCTCTTTAGTCGCCGCTACTTCTCAAATTGTTTGGGGCGCAACAGCCGAAGGTTTAGGGATTAGCAGTGAAATGATCACTTGGATTGCTTATACAGGTCAGACAGAACAAGAAGTTGCAGGTTGGGGTTGGATTGATCCGATTCATCCTGACGACCGCAGTCAATCCCAAGCCGCCTGGAATACAGCCGTAGCGAACGGCAGTATTTACCAAACTGAATATCGCCTGCGGGGGAAAGATGGAGTTTACCGCTATTTCTCCGTTTGTGGCGCTCCTGTTTTCGCCGCAGATGGTAGCATTCGGGAATGGATTGGCACTTGCACAGATATTCACGATCGCAAACTCGCAGAAGCAGAAAATCAGCGTTTATTTGATATGCTGAATCACTCCAGTGATGCGATTATTATCCGGGATATGAGTGATAAAGTCGCCTACTGGAATCAAGGTGCCGAAAGGCTTTACCATTGGACGCGAGAGGAAGTCAAAGACCAATATATTTATACCTTCCTCAAAAAAGTTTTTCCCAAACCCAAAGCCGAAATCACCGCCGAGTTATTACAGCAAGGCCATTGGGAAGGAGAAGTCCAACATATTACCCACGATGACAAAATTATTACTGTCCAGAGTCGATGGACTTTGCAACGAGATGCAGCTGGTGAACCTTGTGCAGTATTAGAAATTAATACAGATATTACCGCCCGCAAACAAGCCGAAATTGCGCTGCGCCAACTTAATCAAGAACTAGAAGCCAGAGTTGCGGAACGCACAGCCGCCTTGCAAGATACCCTAGCGGAAGCCCAAGGGTTAAATGCGATTTTAGATAACTTAGCAGATGGTTTGTTGGTGGTAGATATATCAGGGCAAATTACCCATTTCAATCCTGCCTTTTTAGCTATGCAAGGATTGACAGCCAACATGCTCCAAGGCAACTATCAAGAACTAGCGATCGCAGGTTTAGCACATTTAATAGAACAAACTCAATCCCATCCCCAAGAAGTCTTTGCGGCGGAAATTTCACTGGCTAAAGAACGCATTGGTCAAGCCGTCGCCACCGCCATCTTTAAACAAACCACAGCTAACGAGCCTGCAACTTGTTTTGGTTCTGCATTGCTAATTCGGGATATCACCGCCGAAAAAGAAGTGGACAAAATGAAGACCGATTTTATTTCTACAGTTTCCCACGAACTGCGGACACCTTTAACTTCAGTGTTGGGGTTTGCCTCGATTATCAAAGAAAAACTCGAAACCGATGTCTTCCCGATGCTGACTAGCGAAGACCGCAAACTGCAAAAAACCATTAAGCGGGTAGGTGACAACCTCAACATTATTGTCTCAGAAGCAGAACGGCTGACATCCTTGATTAACGATGTTTTAGACATTGCCAAAATGGAAGCCGGCAAGGTGGAATGGCACATGCAGCCCCTTGATCCTGGTGAATTATTAGATTGGGCGACTACAGCCACCGCCGCCTTGTTTGAAACCCATAACTTGCAACTAGTCAGCGAGATTGATTCTGGTTTACCGCAAATTGTGGGCGATCGCAACCGTTTATTGCAAGTCCTGATTAACTTAATTTCCAATGCTGTGAAATTTACTCAAACTGGGACTGTTACCTGTCGCGTCCAACAACAGCACGAAGGTGTTTGCATTAGCGTAATCGATACAGGTATTGGTATTGCCCCGGAAGACCAACCAAAAGTTTTTGAGAAATTCCGCCAAGTTGGCGACACCCTCACCGACAAACCCAAAGGTACAGGATTAGGATTACCAATTTGCAAACAAATTGTTGAACATCATGGCGGCAAAATTTGGGTAGAAAGTGAACCAGGAAAAGGCAGCACTTTCTCGTTTTTGATTCCGATTTATACTAAAGATGACCAAAACAATGGACAAATTAATTTAGAAGCCCTCGTCAAACAACTCAAAGAACACGTTATTACGAGTAATGCCGTATTCAACGAAAACCGCAAAACCATTTTAGTAGTAGATGATGATACCAATATTCGAGAATTACTCCGGCAGCAATTAGAAAACGAAGGCTACAAAGTGCGAGAAGCAAAAGACGGTATGGATGCAATTCATCAAATCAAAATTGCCCGTCCCGATTTAATTCTTCTGGATGTAATGATGCCACAAATTAACGGCTTTGATGTCGCAGCCGTCTTGAAAAATGACCCGCAAACGGCAGATATTCCCATCATCATTTTGTCAATTATTGAAAATAAAGAGCGTGGCTACCACATTGGTATTGACCGCTATCTCACCAAGCCCATCAATACAGAACAACTCCGTAATGAAATTGGTTCACTACTTTCTCAAGGAACTTCCAGCAAAAAAGTATTGGTGGTTGATAAAAATGCCTCAACCTTAAAAACCTTATCAGATGTCCTGCAAACTCAAGGATACAGCGTGATTGAAGCCTCCGACCCCCAAGAATGTCTGCACAAAGCACGAGCCGCTAAACCTGACATGATTATCATTGATTCCATCTTTTCCACAGAAACCGACTTAGTGAAAACCCTACGGTTTGAAAAAGATTTAGAAAATGTATTTTTTATCATGTTGGCTGATCATTGAATTAAGAGGGGCTAGAGGCTAGTACAACAAGGCAAAAGGAAAAAGGTGAGCCATTGCGGTGGACGGGTTTCCCGGCATAAAGGAGACAGTGCCGTGGGCGGGTCTCCCGACTTGAGGCAACTGTCGTCAAATGGTGAACCCGAAGGGCAAAAGGAAAAAGAAAGAATAACGATACCTCAAGCCTTTTAGCAATTCCAGATAGTCTGTTTATTTACGCCGACCTGTACTAGTGTTGTTACACTTAAAAACTGGTTTTTATAATCTTTTATCTCTAATCCCTAGTCCCTAGCCTCTAGCCTCTAGCCTCTAGCCTCTACAAATATTAAATTGGATTACTCTATGACGCAAAAAATTTTGATTGTTGATGATGAACCTAACATCGTAATTTTACTGGAACAAGCTTTAGAAGCTTTAGAAGATGAAGGTGTTGAAATCTTAACAGCGAGAAACGGCGAAGAAGCACTTGAAACTATCAAAATAGAGAAACCAAATCTCGTTTTTCTTGATGTGATGATGCCAAAAATGAGTGGCTTAGAAGTTTGTCAGATAATTAAGCATGACTTAAAAATGGATGATGTCTACATTGTAATGTTGACAGCAAAAGGACAAGAATTTGATAAACAAAAAGGTATAGAGGTAGGTGCTGATTTATATCTGACTAAACCTTTTCGCCCTAAAGAAGTGCTAGAAAAATCAATGCAGGTATTGGGATTTTGAATAAAAACTGACTACCGCTATATCTCTCAATTCTCACAAGCGATCGCTCATAGTGTTTGTTTTAAGCGATCGCCACTCTCAAAACAAACCCATCATACCCCACATATCGCCTGTGAATTTACTTGATGATGCTCCCCCTACACCCAATACGGTTCGGATAAGGAACTTACTCGTCAAGGTAAGCAAGGGTGCAGGGGTGCAAGGGAGAATTGACAGTAACCTCTCCCCTGCCCCTCTGCTCCTCCGCTCCCCTGCTGCTTCAACGAAGAGATATCTTAACCGAACGGTATTGCCCCTACACCTTCAAAACACCATCATTCGACCTCAGAACTAGAAGATTCTCGTTTGAAACAGGAACATTCTCACTAGAAACAGGAAAGTTCTCGTTTGAAACAGAAACATTCTCGTTTAGAACAAGAACGTTCTCACTGGAAACAAGAATACTTTAGTTGCAAACAGGAACATTCTCGTTTGCAACACAAAAGTTCGGGTTCTGAACATGAAACTTTGAGTTCAAAACAGGAAACTTGAAGATAAAAGCTTGATTGATGAGGTTAGGAAGGTAAATTTTCGTGTTCTCATTAGAGATGATCGCGTAAAATTGCTAAATTTTTACGCACAGTCACAGTATTAGGATGATTCGCTCCTAAACTTCGCTCCCAAATATTCAAAGCTTGGAGATACAGGGGTTCGGCTTGGTCGTACTTTCCTTGGGAATAGTAGAGTTTAGCCAAATTGTTGAGGCTGATGGCGACATGGGGATGATTGTCTCCCAGCAGGCGTTGTCTGAGTTCTAAAGCTTGGAGATACAGGGGTTCGGCTTCGTCGTACTTTCCTTGGGAATTGTAGAGATTTGCCAAATTGTTGAGGCTTTGTGCGACATGGGGATGATTCTCTCCCAGCAGGCGTTGTCTGAGTGCTAAAGCTTGGAGATACAGGGGTTCGGCTTCGTCGTACTTTCCTTGGGAATTGTAGAGTCCAGCCAAGTTGTTGAGGCTGGTGGCGACATCGGGATGATTGTCTCCCAGCAGGCGTTTATAGAGTTCTAAAGCTTGGAGATACAGGGGTTTGGCTTGGTTGTACTTTCCTTGGTCAGCGTAGAGATTTGCCAAATTGTTGAGGCTAGTGGCGATATCGGGATGATTGTCTCCCAGCAGGCGTTGTCTGAGTTCTAAAGCTTGGAGATACAGGGGTTCGGCTTGGTCGTACTTTCCTTGGGATTCGTAGAGATTTGCCAAGTTATTGAGACTCATGGCGACATCGGGATGATTGTTTCCTAGCAGGCGTTGTCTGAGTTCTAAAGCTTGGAGAGACAGGGGTTCGGCTTGGTCGTACTTTCCTTGGGAATCGTAGAGTGATGCCAAGTTGTTGAGGCTGTGGGCGACAAGGGGATGATTGTCTCCCAGCAGGCGTTTATAGAGTTCTAAAGCTTGGAGATACAGGGGTTCGACTTGCTCATACCTTCCTTGGAATTTGTAGAGTGCTGCCAAGTTGTGGAGGCTGGTGGCGACATCAGGATGATTGTCTCCTAGCAGGCGTTGTCTGAGTTCTAAAGCTTGGAGATACAGGGGTTCGGCTTGCTGGTAAAGTCCTTGGGAATCGTAGAGTGCAGCCAAGTTGTTGAGGCTGTGGGCGACATGGGGATGATTGTCTCCCAGCAGGCGTTTAGAGAGTTCTAAAGCTTGGAGATACAGGGGTTCGACTTGCTCATACCTTCCTTGGGAATAGTAGAGTGCTGCCAAGTTGTGGAGGCTTTGGGCGACATCGGGATGATTGTCTCCTAGCAGGCGTTGTCTGAGTGCTAAAGCTTGGAGATACAGGGGTTCGGCTTCGTCGTACTTTCCTTGGGAATTGTAGAGATATGCCAAGTTGTTAAGGCTGGTGGCGACTGAGGGATGATTGTCTCCCAAGCGGTTTTGTGCTGTTGATAAACACTGCTGATCCCAAGGTTCGGCTTGGGTATATAACCCTTGTCCTTCATAGAAGCGACTCAAGCCGCCGAAAGGCCGAATCATATCTTCATCACTGACATATTGAATGAGATTGTTTGCTACTTCAGCTATGTGTGGTATGGCAAGGGAAACAGCGTTAATTTCCTCAAGGGTAGGAGTCTCAGGAATTTGTTTAGCAACTGCTACCATTACCCCGCAAAACGATCGCTTAAATTCCTCTGCTTGCTCTAAACCTTTAAACTCTGATTGGAAAAATTCCCGCAGTAGGGGATGTAGTTGATAGATTCCCTCTCCTTTGCGCTGGAGTAGATGCAGATTCAATAACTTATCATCCCGAATTTCTTCTAACTCATCCTCATCTTTCTCTGTTAAACACTGTTCCACTAAGTTCCAAGGTATGGGTGCGGCGGCAAATAAACTGAGTACACAGCCTAATACGGGCGGGGAGATCCCGCCCCTACAATCCGCGTCGTTTAATTCCTGCCAACTCAACTCAAAGGCGGCTTTTATTCCCCGTTGTGCTGTCATATCTGCTTCTGGATTGACAGTTGCAGGTTGTTCTAGTCGCTTTTCCTTTAATCGCCCCATCATTTTCGATAGGGACAAATCTTGTTTTTTCGCCAGATATCGTCCCACCAACTCTAAACCCAAAGGCAAATACCCCAGCCATTCGCACAACTGTTTTGCTACATCTAATTCTCTCTCAATTCGCTCTGGTGTTTCTGCCAGCAAAGACCATAACAACTCCAACGCTGCATCTGGTTGTAATACATCTAAAGATAATTGCTTGATGGCTGCACCCAACTTTTTGCGGGTAGTCATCAACACTTTAAATCTGGAAGATGCGCCCTGTAGGTAAGGTCTGATTTGCTGGTAGTCTGTAACATCATCCACCACCAGCAGCACATTACCCTCACGCCAATTCCGCCAGCAGTATTGTACTTGTTCAGGCAAATCAAATTCTTCTGGTGGCTTTAAATCAAGCTGAGTTCTGGCAAACCGCACAACTTGAACGCCAAAATCCTCAACTTTCGCCTGTAACCAGCACAGTCCACCTTTGTAGTTTTCGCGCTGAGTCATGGCATATTGCAAGGCGAGTTCTGTTTTACCCAGTCCACCCATTCCCAAAATAGCTGCAATGGCTACACTTCTCTGCGAGAGGCTGCGCCAACGACTACGCTCAGTCAGCACTTGCTTATTTTCCTGCAATAGTTGATGGAGTTCTCGCAGTTCTTCATCACGTCCGACAAATTTCACCACTCCACTCAGGGGTAAATTTTGCGGTATTTCAGGATTTGACTTTACCCGTTCCTGTGCGGGCGACTGTAGTCAGTTGTATGTGTTTTGCGGATTATTAATTGTGATTTGTTGGGCAACCATTGACCCTTTTTCAGCTTGGATACTTCCTGCTAACTTGGCAAAGTTATTAACAATTGATGGCTGCGCTTGAATTTCTGCGGCTAATTTTTGAATTTCCTCAGCCTTGGGGGATTTATCTTGATTGATTGTTGCTTCTACTTCCCGCACCGATTGAGCAATTTCGGTATCTGTATCGGCTGCGGCTTTCAACTCCAACACAGCATTACCATAATCTAACGCTTCCTCTGCCTTTCCCTCTGGCGTATTCGCTAAGGACGAGGGCAGCTTATTTTTCTGGCGTAGCTTGGCGATTAATTCGTTACTTTTTTCTATTGCCGCTTCCCCAAGCTTTTCGCCTGTTTTTTCTAAAGCCTTAGTTAAAACTATAGTAGCGATCGCAGTTCCTACGGCTGTTAAGGTTACTGGTTCCATAACTTAACAATAATATTCCGAGATTATACTTATTTTCCTGAGCATAACAGATGTGCGACTTATTTTTTAAACCCCTCTCCAAACCTCTCCCCGCAACGGAGCTACGGTGTACACACAAGTGGTATCTGCAAGGGTTTCAGGCGTTATAGACTCCTTAAATTGTCATTACGAGCGCAGTGATAACGGAGCGAAGTAATCGCATAATCCCGTAGTTTTGGCGATTGCTACCCTGCGGGAAGTCTTACGCCTACGTCGTTTCTCCTCGCAATGACAAGCTTTCTAGAGCGATCGCACAACCTAAAGCTAGACGACAAAACCAAACGTTAGGTAGGATTTCAAGACTTGTGTGTACACGGTAGCCGCAACGGAGAGAGGCTTTAATTCTTGCTCCCCTTCCCTTGTAGGGAAGGGGTTGGGGGTTAGGTTTGAGATCAAGTCGCACATTGCGTAAAGAATGTAATCTAATTAAAGATAGAGGGGCATACATCTGTATACCCCTCTGCTTGAGAAATTAAGAGATTGATCAAACAGAAGCAACTGCTACAGTTTGAGAATTAACTTGCGTTTGACTAAACTGGTTAACTGGACGAGGTAACTCAAGATGTTCACGCAGTGTCCAGCCTTCGTACTCAGTGCGGAATAGTCCCCGGCGTTGCAATTCGGGGATGACCAAATCTACAAATTCATCTAAGCCTCCCGGTAGCCAAGGCGGCATAATATTAAATCCATCAGCCCCACCATGAATAAACCAATCTTCTAGCTGGTCAGCAATTTGTTCTGGTGTGCCGAGAATTTGCCGATGTCCGCGTGCGCCAGCTATTGATAAATACAGTTGTCGAATTGTTAAATTTTCTCTGCGAGCGAGGTCTGTCAACAGTTTTTGACGACTTTTACCACCGTTTGTCTCTGGCAATTCTGGTAATGGCCCATCTAATGGGTAGGCTGATAAATCAAATCCACCAATCATTCCTCCCAACAAATTCAAGCCAACCACGGGATCAATTAACTCTTGAATTTGCTCGAATTTATCCTTGGCTTCTTGTTCAGTTCTACCAATGACGGGGAATACACCGGGCATAATTTTCAGATGTTCCGGGGAACGTCCATATTGGGCGAGTCTGCCTTTCACGTCAGTATAGAAGGCTTGGGCTTCTTCTAGGGTTTGTTGGGCAGTGAAGATAACTTCTGCGGTTTGGGCGGCGAGATTTTTACCATCTTCTGAGGAACCCGCTTGAATAATGACTGGATATCCTTGGATGGGACGCGCGACATTCAACGGGCCGCGCACCGCAAAATGTTCGCCTTTGTGGTTGGGAACGTGTAGTTTATCTGGGTCGAAGTAAATACCTGATTCTTTATCTTGCAAGAAAGCATTGTCTTCCCAACTGTCCCAAAGTTTAGTGACAACATCGACAAACTCGCGGGCGCGTTCATAACGCAGAGTATGTTCCATGTGTTGTTCGCGGTTGAAGTTCAATGCTTCTGATTCGGTGGCGGAGGTGACAAGATTCCAACCAGCACGACCACCACTAAGATAGTCGAGAGAAGCAAACTTCCGGGCGAGGTGATAAGGTTCGTTATAGGTGGTGGAGACTGTCGCGGTTAACCCAATGCGTTCTGTGACTACAGACAAGGCTGAAAGTAGGGTAAGTGGTTCAAAATGGACGAGTTTGCCATTCCGGCTTAAAACTTCTGTGCCTTGACCGCGATCGCGCACAGATACTCCATCAGCAAAGAAAATCATATCAAATTTGCCCCGTTCTGCGGTCTGGGCAAGGCGTTTAAAATGGTTTAAGTTCAAACCACCGTCAGCTTGTGCATTGGGGTGCCGCCATGAGGCTAGGTGATGTCCACTACTGGATAAAAATGCACCCAGTTTTATTTGTTTTTTTGGCGTACTCATTACTTTTATCCTTATGGTAGAAACATAAATGCGATCGCCTGCAACTAAACAGGCTGGGGTTTAAGTAAATCTGTCTTGGTGACAAACTCGTTAAAGGGTGTTGGTAACTGCTGTGGTATGGCGATTTGCGAAGTTTGCAGTGGTAAGCGAGGGAAAAGTAACTCAGCGACGCGATAAGCTTCTTCTAAGTGGGGGTAGCCGGAAAATACAAAGGTATCAATCCCCAAATCAGCATATTCCTGTATTCTGGCGGCCACTGTGTCTGGATCTCCGACTAAGGCTGTACCTGCACCACCCCGGACTAACCCGACACCAGACCATAAATTCGGGCTAATTTCTAAATTTTGGCGACTACCGTTATTTAGCTGCGCCATCCGCCGTTGTCCTGCTGATTCTGACTGGACAAAGCGTTTGTGAGCAGATGCAATTGTGTCATCATCGAGATATTTGATTAGTTCGTTGGCTGCATCCCAAGCCTTTTGGGTGGTTTCCCGGACGATAACGTGCATCCGAATGCCAAAACGGACTGTTCTACCTTGTTCTGCTGCTAATTGGCGGACTTTAGCAATTTTTTCGGCAACTTGGGCTGGTGGTTCACCCCAAGTTAAATAAACATCGATGTGTTTGGCTGCAACTTGCAAAGCCGCATCAGAAGAACCGCCAAAATATAAAGTCGGGTAAGGCTTTTGGACTGGGGGGAATTGTAATTTAGCACCCTCAACTTGCAGATGGCGACCTTTGAAGGTTACGTCATCACCTTGCATAAGCGATCGCCAAATTGTTAAAAATTCATCAGTCAATTCATAACGCTGGTCATGGTCTAAGAAAACTCCATCTTTCGCTAATTCTTTAGAGTCACCACCAGTCACCACGTTTAAAATAATCCGACCGTTAGAAAGTTGGTCAAAGGTAGCCGCCATTCTCACCGCAAGGGAAGGTGACATAATGGCTGGACGAAACGCCACCAAAAACCGTAAGCGTTCTGTCACTGGAATCAAAGAAGCAGCCACAATCCAAGTATCCTGCTTTTGTCCCGTCCCAATTAACATCCCACCGTAGCCTAATTTATCCACAGCTTGGGCAATTTGCTGCATATAAGGATAATTAGCTTGTCGTCTACCAATTTTTGTCCCTAAATATCGTTCATCGCCTTGGGTCGGTAAATACCAAAATATTTCCATAAATCCTATCTCTGGCTAATTGTTTTCGGAGTTATTGCGGCATATTGTTCAGTAGTTAGCATTACTGCTTTCACATCAATGTTTGTTTTTTTAAGTTTCGGAAAAAAGCTAGACACGACAAATTGAAGTCAGTTTTCACTGACTTAATAAATTGCCCAAAAATTATTTTTCGTTCTTGGGTTCGTAAATTGGTAAACATCTACACAAGTAAAGACTGGCAATTGGGAACTAATAATTAATTACCAATCACCAAGTCAGTGAATTTATGGCAGAGGTTATTTATGCGGTAGGGAGGAGTTATGTTTAATAGGCAATTCAGGTTTAAACTGGCTGCAATTGTAAATTTTTCTGAAATAGTTCTAAAACTTGCTTCCAAGCATCAGCCGCAGCTTCGGCATTATAGCTGGCGCGATGATTGCAGAAAAAGCCATGTTCTGCACCAGAATAGCGGAAAATATGATGGGGAATGCGGTGTTTTTGTAATTCCGCTTCTACTTGTTCGGTTTGTTCTAAAGGAATACCTTTATCTTCTGTACCAAAGAAGGCGTAAATTGGGTTTTTAATCTCTGAGGTACGGGTAATTGTCGGCTCTCCACCACCGGGCGTAGAATTAGGAATTCCCCCACCGTAAAAGGAAGCTGTGGCTTTGATATCTGGTAAGGTGGCTGCTAGATAAACAACATGACCCCCAAAACAGAAACCAATAGAACCGATCGCATCTCCTTTAACATTTGGTAGAGTTCGCAAGTAAGCGATCGCTGCTTGAATATCACTCAGTATCTCTTCGGCTTTTGTCTGATCCTTGGCCGCGCGTCCACGCTGAATATCATCAGGGGTATAACCAGCATCAAAACCAGGCGCAGTTCGTTGAAACAATGCTGGTGCGATCGCTACATACCCCTCATTCGCTAGTCTTTCTGCAACTTCCCGAATGTGGATGTTGACTCCAAAGATTTCCTGAATCACAATCACGGCGGGAAATTTCCCTTCTTTGACAGGTTCCGCTAAATAAGCGTCAATCTGTAAATCTCCGTTGGGGACTTTAACTCGATTAATCCGAATTCCTGGGTTTGTCATCTTAAGAATTAGTCCACAATTCCTTTGAGGACAGGATTTTTATGGTTTATCTAAAAATACTACTAAATCTTTACCGATTTATCGTACTTTAAGAGTAGTATTCCACAAACATTGTTGAATAGCAAGTATTTTTTCTCAACCCAGTGACATTTATATCAACAGGAGAATGGAGATGCGACTTGAGGCAGTTCATCATATACAAGTAACCTATCAGCGAGAAGTTGAGGAGGCGATACTGTTTTTTTACAGTCAAGTTTTGGGATTAAGCGAAATTAACCCACCTGAAGCCAGTAATTCTGGAGGGTGGTATTTGTTGGGGAATACAGAAATTCATGTAAGTCCAGAAGAAAACACCCATAATCAAACATCTAGACGACATGTTTGTTTTCGAGTCAATGATTTGCATGGGTTTGCCGAACATTTAAAAGCCTATGATGTGGAAATTCTGCCAGGAACACCAATTCCGGGATTTAATCGCTTTTTTATC
Organism: Nostoc sp. FACHB-190; assembly: GCF_014696905.1. Lineage (NCBI taxonomy): Bacteria > Bacillati > Cyanobacteriota > Cyanophyceae > Nostocales > Nostocaceae > Nostoc > Nostoc sp. FACHB-190. The sequence goes on along the minus strand of NZ_JACJQW010000021.1, from coordinate 3,366 downwards.
CGTGATCCTGGTGGAAACAGAATAGAAATTGCCGAATTTACCAAGGAATAACTCATGTCTGATTTAATTAACAAACAAATCTTGCTCAAAAGTCGCCCTGTTGGTGAACCAAAAGCAAGTGATTTTGCCTTAGTCGAAGCGCCAATTTCGGAACCCGGCGAAGGCGAAGTTCTCAGCCGCACAATTTATTTATCTCTAGACCCTTATATGCGTGGGTTAATTAGTGAGGGAGAGTCTTATGCAGCCAATGTGGAATTAAACTCCGTCATTGTGGGTGGTACAGTTAGCCAAGTCATTCAATCAAATCATCCGCAATTTCAAGCCGGGGATTTTGTTCTGAGTGGTAATGGTTGGCAAACTTATGCAGTAGCCAAAGGCGAAACATTGCGGAAACTTAATCCCAGCCAAGCACCTTTATCTTATAGTTTGGGTGTGTTGGGTATGCCTGGGCTAACTGCTTACGCGGCGCTGTTAGATATTGGTCAACCCCAAGCAGGCGAAACAGTAGTGATTTCTGCTGCTTCTGGGGCTGTGGGTGCAGTTGCAGGTCAAATTGCCAAAATCAAAGGCTGTCGAGTTATTGGTATTGTTGGCAGTGATGACAAGCGAGATTATCTAGTCAAAGAACTAGGCTTTGATGTGGGGATTAATCGCAAAACCCAAGAACTTGATGCAGCATTAAAAGCCGCAGCGCCTAATGGTATTGACATTTATTTTGACAATACGGCTGGGGTGATATTAGAAACAGTGTTGCAGCAAATCAACTTAGGGGCGCGGATTCCCTTAGTCGGCTTGATTTCCGAATATAACGCCACATCCACGCCTCCTGGGCCAAACTTAAGACCTTTGTTAATCAAACGTGCGTTAATCAAAGGTTTTTTAGTGCGTGACTACCAACATCGCACCAATGAATTTGTGAGTGATGTGGCTGGTTGGTTAAAATCTGGTCAACTGAAATATAAAGAAGATGTGGTAGTTGGTTTAGAAAACGCGCCCCGTGCTTTTATTGGCTTATTGCGGGGTGAAAATTTTGGCAAGCTGGTTGTGAAAGTTAGTGAAGATCCAACGGTAATTTAGGGAGGACGAGGGAGATAGGGGAGATGAGGAGGACAAGGAAGACAAGGGAGATGAGGGGGACAAGGAAGATAGTGGAGGATTTAGGTAATAACATTCTGAGTGCTTACGTAATAGGACAAAAAATCAAGAGTTTGAAGTTCAAAACCTTACACATATTCTCAATACACAACCTTTATGCGTAAGTCTTAATTCACTAGCTTTTTCTCTCTTATCTACCTTGTCTACCTTGTCTACCTTGTCCCCCTTGTCTCCCACATCTTCCCTATCTCCAGATGATGGGATATTTTTTAATTGGAAGTCCCTAAAGTCTATTAATGAAAATTCCTTTATCAGCTGCTGTTACCAAAAACCGCATATTCTGGGCTGTGTTACTCATCAGTACAGCACTAATCATGACTCTAGTGCTGTCACTGTCTCAAGGTGCAGTCCCCTTGAGTTTTTCGCAATTGTGGGAGGCGATTCTGCATCAAGGCGACCCCACCAATCAAACTATTATCTGGGATTTACGGCTACCGCGAATTGTGGCTGCGATGATTGTGGGTGCAGCTTTGGGAATGTCTGGCGCACTACTGCAAGGAATGTTACGCAATAGCCTAGCTGACCCTTTTATTTTAGGGATTTCCGCAGGTGCAGGATTGATTGTGATTGTGATGATCACTTTGCAATTTTTCCCCATTGCTATTCCCTTTGCGGCGTGGCTGGGTGCAATTTTGACCTCAGCCATAGTGATTTTTTTGGGTCGCGCTGGTTCCGGAATTTCCATTGAACGGCTGATTTTAGGAGGGGTCGCGGTCAGTTCTTTATTGGGTGCGGTGCAGAGTACATTATTATTACTTGCTGAAGATGGTCGCATTCAAGTGGCGTTGAGTTGGTTGGTGGGTAGCTTGAATGCTAGGGGATGGAAAGAAATTACGACAGCAGGGCCTTATATTATGGTGGCGCTGCTGTGCGGATGGTTGCTGGCGCGGTCTGTGAATGTGCTGGCTTTGGGTGATGATTTGGCTGTGGGTTTGGGAGTATCATTAACGCGATCGCGTTTATTAATTGGTGGTGTTGCAACTTTACTCGCCGCCGGTGCAGTTAGCATTAGTGGTTTGATTGGCTTTGTGGGTTTGATAGTACCGCATGGAGTCCGCTTGCTAGTGGGTACAGACCACCGTTTTGTTTTACCACTGTCAGCACTGGCGGGTGCATGGTTACTCACCTTTGCAGATTTACTCTCTAGACTAGGTGCAGTCGAATTACCAGTAGGTTCTGTGACTGCTTTATTAGGTTCACCTTTATTTATTTGGTTGCTATATCGTCGTTCTTCTGGATTAGGCAAATCGTAAAAGCAGAATTCAGAATAGACAAGCTGTTAAATCTGTAACCTCTAACCTCTAACCTATCACCTAATATAAAATGCCTCTAGAATTACAAAATCTCACTGGTGGTTACACCGCAGAACCAATTGTTCAAGATATTAACCTCACATTGCAAACCGGAGAATGGTTAAGTTTAGTTGGTGCGAATGGTTCTGGTAAATCAACATTACTCAAATTATTAAGTCGAATTTTGACACCCCAAAAAGGAATTGTTTTACTTGATGGTAAAGCAATTCATTCTCAACCGCCGAATGTAGTAGCGCAGAAATTGGCATTATTACCACAACAACAAACTGTCCCAGTAGGATTGAATGTGCGGCAATTAGTCAGCTTAGGACGCACACCGCATCAACCTTGGTGGCAATGGGAATTAACAGCCCAAGATTGGCAAAAAGTTGATTTAGCAATTCAAAAAACCCAATTAGAAAATAAGTGCGATCGCCCAGTCGAACAACTTTCTGGTGGTGAAAGACAACGCGCCTTTTTAGCTTTAGCATTAGCGCAAGAACCCAAAGTTTTATTATTAGATGAACCAACTACTTATTTAGATATAAATTATCAACTGCAATTATTAGAATTGTTAAAAGATTTAAATCAACAACAGGAATTAACAATAGTCACAGTGTTACATGAATTAAATTTAGCAGCACGCTATAGTTCTCGGATTGCCTTATTAAAACAAGGAAAACTTTGGGGAGTTGGTACACCGAAAGAAGTGTTAACACCCCAGGCGATCGCACAAGTTTTTGGTGTAGACGCTGTAATTATACAAACACCAGTTGGTTTACAAGTTTGTGCCATTTCTGCTGTATAAAAAAATGGGCGAGAAGTTTTTTGTTACCTCTCAACCCATATATAGCTAAAGATGAAAGCTTAAAAGTATTGCCGAAGCTTACACATCATTTTTCTTGTTAACTTTCTTCAG